>NZ_RZOJ01000401.1:0-5500 GCF_003998845.1 Mesorhizobium sp. M4A.F.Ca.ET.022.05.2.1
ACCAGCGGCTGCGGCGTGTTGCCGGCAACGGTGTCGGCACCGGCCGGCACGTTGATAGGGAAGGCCGATCCCGGCTTCGTCACCGGCACGTAGGCGACCTTTTCAGGCAAGGGCTTGTCGCCATCACCCATCACGGTCGATATCGCCTCCGAAGAGGCCGAAGTCACCTGCAGCGACGAATCGGTTGATGTTGCTGGCTTGGCGCTGGTTGCAGCGCTCATCTCGGTGGAGGTGGCATTATAGCCGGGCATGCCGACCGACATGGTGGGGTCGCCGGCGGAGGTGCAGGAGGCCAGAAGCACGGAGAAAAGCGCTGCCGCAATGCTGCGACCTTCCCTCCGCGCGAGACGCCAACCACCTGACTTCAAAACTAAATTCCCCCTCGGTAGCCGGCCGGCTCGTCATCGCCGCAGCGTTCTACGCCCCTCGCTACGACTGTTCTGTTCCCAAACCGGAAACGGGACCTGTGTCAAATCTGCAAGCCTCGGAAGTAATCGTTTTTTCCAGGCGAATTGAAGCCACCAGATAGTTGACGCCACCATTTCGACCTGTTTTGACGGGCCGTCAACTCACCAGACATTACAGTCTGTTACACGCGCACCTTGACATAGGTGCCCGGCGCATCCCCCAAGGTTTTCATATGCTTGCCGGGTTTGCGCGCCGGCACGCGCGCGTTGTTCTGGGTTTCGACCCAGTGCTGCCAGTGCGTCCACCAGGAGCCGGGATGCTCCACGGCCGAGGCGAACCACTGGCCGAAGTCGCCCACCGGCTTGCCGCCCGTCCAGTACTGGTACTTGTTCGCGGTCGGCGGATTGACGACGCCGGCGATGTGGCCGGAGCCGGCCATCACATACTCGACGCTGCCGCCGAAATAGCGCGAGCCGAGGAACACCGAGAGCGCCGGCGCGATGTGATCCTCTTTGGTCGCCAGGTTATAGACGGGGATCTTGATATCGGCCAGCGAGACGGTGCGGCCGGCAAGCTCCATCGTGCCGCGCGACAGATTGTTCTCGAGATAGCAGTTGCGCAGGTAGAAGGAATGGTTGGCCGCCGCCATGCGGGTTGAATCGGCGTTCCAGTACAAGAGGTCGAAGGGCAGGGGATCCTTGCCGCGCATGTAGTTGTTGATGACATAGGGCCAGATAAGGTCGCCCGAGCGCAGCATGTTGAAGGCGGTCGCCATCTTGGTGCCGTCGAGATAGCCCTTCTCGTTCATCGAGCGCTCGACCGCCGCCACCTGATCCTCGTCGACGAACACTTTCAGGTCGCCGGCATGGGTGAAGTCGACCTGCGTGGTGAAGAAGGTCGCCGATTTGATGCGGTTGTCGCCTTCCTGCGCCAGCAGCGCCAGGGCCGCCGCCAGCAGCGTGCCGCCGACGCAATAGCCGATGGCGTTGACGTCCTTCTCGCCGGTGGCCTTCTCGACCATGTCGAGGCCGTATTGCAGGCCTTCGCGGATATAGGCTTCCCAACCCTTGGAACCGTGGCGCTCGTCCGGATTGATCCAGGAGATGACGAAGACGGTATGGCCTTGCTCGATCGCCCAGCGGATGAAGGATTTCTGTGGGTTGAGATCGAGGATGTAGAACTTGTTGATCCATGGCGGGCAGATCAGCAAGGGGCGCTTGAGCACTGTCTCGGTCGCCGGATCGTATTGGATGATCTCGGCGACGTCGCTGCGGCCGACCACCTTGCCGGGCGTCGTCGCTACGTTCTTGCCGATCTCGAAGGGCGAGTAGTCGGCCTGCCTGAGCTTCAGGTCGCCCTTGCCGGCGGCGATGTCCTCGGCCAGCATCTTCATGCCGCGTACCAGATTCTCGCCATTGGACGCGACGGTCTCGCGAAACAGCTCCGGATTGGTCAGGATGAAGTTCGACGGCGCGATCGCGTTCGACACCTGCTTGACGTAGAAGCTGGCCTTGTGGCGGGTGTGCTCGTCGAGCCCCTCGGCATGCTCGACCAGATCGCCTGCCCAGCGCGAGGTGACGAGATAGGCCTGCTTGAGGAAATCGAAGAAGGCGTTGCGGCCCCATTCCGGGTCCTGGAAGCGCTTGTCGCCGCGTTCGGGCTTGACGGCGTCGTCCGGCGCCTCGGCATTCGGGCTGACGCGCTGGATGGCGTTTGCCCACACCGTCATGTAGCCGGCGAAGAGCCGCGTCTGCGCTTCCAACGCGCGCTGCGGATCGGAGAGCCAGTATTCGCTGAGCTTAGAGAAGGTCTTGACCATGTCGACCACCGGCTCGGCGACATGGTCGCGCACCTCCCCCTTCTCGCGCGGCTCGGCCCAGGCGGAAGCCGCCTTGCCGGCCTGCTCGATCATACGCGCCATGTTCAACGCGAAGCGTTCAGGGTCCTTGACCAGATATTGCTCGACCGTCGAAGGTCCGCCATCTTCCGCTTTGTCCGAATCGGGCGCTTTGGACATGGTTCGCGGGGTTCCTCCCGGGGCGTTTTCTTGACATATTATCATGGGACATCTGACCGGGTCCAACACGCTCTAACCCGGCTGCCAGGAAAACAATATGACGATTAATATTGGCAAGACGGTTTTTTCGGCAAGCGCACGCATTTGCCGCATGGCCGCGGCGATGGCCTTGCTGTCTGCCGGTCTGGGGGCGGGCGGCTGCTCGACGAGCAACACCACGAACGCGGCGCCGGTCGCCGGCGTCGAAGGGCCGAAGGACACCGGTTCCTATCCGAACCTCAACATCCCGCCGCAGGTGGCCGCCAAGCAGCTCACCAAGGAGGAGACCGACGCCAAGCTTGCCCAGCTGAAGGGCGAGCAGCAGGCGCAGCTTTCCAAGGGCGGCGGCGGAGGCCAGACCGCAAGCCCGGCAGCGCTGAACTCGCTGGCCAAGAACCATGGCGACCAGGCGCTGAAGCAGATCGAGGCCAAATGCGATCCCGCCCTCGACCCTAACTGCAATTAGGGATATATCGCGCGCCGAAACCACCTTTGAATGTCTGGAACTGACATGGAAGAATTTCACAAGGTCCGCCGGCTTCCGCCTTACGTGTTCGAGCAGGTCAACCGGCTGAAGGCCAGCGCCCGCTCGCGCGGCGCCGACATCATCGACCTTGGGATGGGCAATCCGGACCTGCCGACGCCGAAGGCCATCGTCGACAAATTGTGCGAAGTGGTGCGCGATCCGCGCACGCATCGCTATTCCTCGTCGCGCGGCATTCCGGGCCTGCGCCGCGCCCAGGCGGCGTACTATCAGCGCCGCTTCGGCGTGAAGCTCAACCCCGATACGCAGGTGGTGGCAACCCTCGGCTCGAAGGAAGGCTTCGCCAACATGGCGCAAGCGATCACCGCGCCGGGCGACGTCATCCTGTGCCCGAACCCGACCTATCCGATCCACGCCTTCGGCTTCATCATGTCGGGCGGCGTTATCCGCTCGCTGCAGGTCGAACCGGACGACGGTTTCATCCCGGCGGTCGAACGCGGCATCCGCCATTCGATCCCGAAGCCGCTGGCGCTGATCCTCAACTATCCGTCGAACCCGACGGCGCTGGTCGCCTCGCTCGATTTCTACAAGGACGTCGTCGCCTTCGCCAAGAAGAACGACATCATCATCCTGTCCGACCTCGCCTATTCGGAGATCTATTTCGACGGCAACCCGCCGCCCTCGGTGCTGCAGGTGCCGGGCGCGATCGACGTCTGCGTCGAGTTCACCTCGATGTCGAAGACCTTCTCCATGCCCGGCTGGCGCATGGGCTTCGCCGTCGGCAACGAGCGGCTGATCTCGGCGCTGACGCGCGTCAAGTCCTATCTCGACTACGGCGCCTTCACGCCGATCCAGGTGGCGGCGGCGCATGCGCTCAACGGCGACGGCGCCGACATCGCCGAGGTGCGCGAGGTCTATCACAAGCGCCGCGACGTGATGGTCGATTCCTTCAGCCGCGCCGGCTGGAGCATTCCGGCCCCGGCAGCCTCGATGTTCGCCTGGGCGCCGATCCCGGAACAGTTTCGTCATCTCGGCTCGCTCGAATTCTCCAAGCTCTTGATCGAGCATGCCGACGTGGCGGTGGCGCCGGGCGTCGGCTTCGGCGAGCATGGCGACGATTTCGTGCGCGTGGCGCTGGTCGAGAACGAGCACCGCATCCGCCAGGCGGCCCGCAACATCAAGCGCTTCCTGGCGTCCACCGCCAAGCAGCCCAACAATGTGGTGCCGCTCTCCGCGCACCGCTGAGTTCGCCTGACATCACCGATCGAATTTTTGAGGGGCATCGCCGGACATGGCTGAAGCGTTGCGTGTTGGAATTGCCGGCCTCGGCACGGTCGGCGCCTCGGTGGCGCGCGTGCTGCGCGACAAGGCGGCCGAGCTCACCCGCCAGTGCGGCCGCGACATCGTCGTGGCAGCCGTCTCGGCCCGCGATCCCAAGCGCGACCGCGGCGTCGACCTTGGCGGCGCGCAATGGTTCGACGATGCGGTCAAGATGGCGGAGGCGGCCGATATCGACGTCTTTGTCGAACTGATCGGCGGCGACGAGGGACCCGCGCGAGCCTCGGTGAAAGCGGCACTCGAGGCCGGCCGCCATGTGGTGACCGCCAATAAGGCGTTGCTGGCCAAGCATGGCGTGCAGCTGGCCGAGATCGCCGAGAAGAAGGGTGTGCTTTTGAATTACGAGGCCGCGGTGGCCGGTGGCATCCCCGTCATCAAGACGATGCGCGAGGCGATGGCCGGCAATTCGGTCACCAGGGTCTTCGGCATCCTCAACGGCACCTGCAACTACATCCTGACTCGCATGGAAGCCGAAGGCATCTCCTTCGACGCGGTCCTCAAGGATGCGCAAAGGCTCGGCTATGCCGAGGCCGATCCGACCTTCGATATCGAGGGCCACGACACGGCGCACAAGCTGTCGATCCTGACCAGCCTTGCCTTCGGCACGAGGATCGCCGCCAACGACATCTATATGGAAGGCATCTCCAACATCACCCAAGCCGACATCCGCGCGGCCGGGGACCTCGGCTATCGCATCAAGCTGCTCGGCGTCGCGCAGCGCACCGAGAGCGGCATCGAGCAGCGCGTGCACCCGACCATGGTGCCGACGGCTTCCGTCATCGCGCAGGTGCACGGCGTCACCAACGCGGTGGCGATCGAGACCGACATTCTGGGCGAGCTTCTGCTTTCCGGCCCAGGTGCGGGCGGCAACGCCACCGCTTCGGCGGTGATCGGCGATATCGCCGACATCGCCAAGAGCCGGCCGGGCTTCCAGCACGGACCGGTCTTCGGCCGCCCGGCGAAGGAGCTGAGGCCGTACAAGCGGGCCCAGATGCGCAGCCATGCCGGCGGCTATTTCATCCGGCTCACCGTGCATGACCGCATCGGCGTCTTCGCCGCGATCGCCAAGCGCATGGCCGACAACGACATCTCGCTGGAATCGATCGTCCAGCAGGCCGCAGGCCCGGAAACACACGCGCAGAAGACGGTCATCCTCGTCACCCACGAGACGACGGAAGCAGCGGTGCGCAAGGCCGTCGAGGGCATCACCAAGG
>NZ_RZOJ01000402.1:0-5490 GCF_003998845.1 Mesorhizobium sp. M4A.F.Ca.ET.022.05.2.1
CCTCCACGCCGTCCGACTTCACCTCGGTCGCCGGCACGGTCGAGATCGGCTACGTCGCCGCCGACCAGGCCGAGAAGCTCCTGAAAGCGAAGAACGGCGCGGTGAAGGGCAAGATCCTGCAGGTGCTCGGCGATCCCGGCGATCCCTACACGCTCGACATCCAGAAGGGGTTCGAGGAGAAGATGAAGGCGTTCCCGGACGTCAAGATCATCTCGCTTCCGGCCATGCAGTGGGAAGCCAGCAACGCCGGCACCATCGTCGCCGACCAGATGCTCGCCAATCCCGATATCGACCTGATCTTCAGCCATGCCGCGCATCTCTCGGTCGCCGGCGTCGCCTCGCTCGAGGCTGCCGGCAAGAAGCCCGGCGACGTCATGATGATGAGCTCGAACGGCGCACCGGTCGGTCTCGACCTGATCCGCAAGGGCTGGCTCAACGTCGAAGTCGAACAGCCGCTCTACGCCCAGGCCGCGGCTATCGCCATGTTCATGGACAAGATCGTCAAGAAGGAAGAGATCAAGCCCGGCGAATATGAGGTGCTTGGCCTGAAGTCGACGGTGACCAAGGAAGCCTGGGGCCCGAACATCAAGATCCCTGGCGCCGCCATCACCAAGGAGAACGTCGACAATCCGGCCTTCTGGGGCAACCAGAAGCCGCCGACCGAAACCGTAAAACCGGTCGAGTAACCACCAGGACCGCTCCGGGCTACCCGGCCCGGAGCGCCCCCTCAAAAGCGCCGCGCGCGTCGAAACGCGCGAAGCCGCAACACTGTCAAACACGCGCGCCAACCGGATCAGCTCATGACCCCCCGCACCCGCCATGCTCTCGAGCTCATTCTCGACAATCTCGTCTGGTTCATGCTGGTCTTCGTGCTGGTGGTGTTTTCCCTGCTCATTCCGAACTACTTCCAGCTCGGCATCTTCGCCAACATCATCGAGGCCTCCAGCGTGCTGGGCGTGATGTCGATCGGCCTGGCGCTGGTCATCATCGCCGGCCACATGGACCTATCGGTCGAATCGGTCGCCGCGCTCAGCGCCATGGCGGTCGGCATCTTGTTCTGCTCGTCGGGCATCGGCCTCGGCGTGCAACTGCACCCGCAATGGCTGATGGTCCCGGTTTCGCTGCTGCTCGCC
The DNA here is from genome assembly GCF_003998845.1 of Mesorhizobium sp. M4A.F.Ca.ET.022.05.2.1. Lineage (NCBI taxonomy): Bacteria > Pseudomonadati > Pseudomonadota > Alphaproteobacteria > Hyphomicrobiales > Phyllobacteriaceae > Mesorhizobium > Mesorhizobium sp. M4A.F.Ca.ET.022.05.2.1. The sequence goes on from NZ_RZOJ01000402.1 coordinate 1,134, forward strand.
GTCCTCGTCGGCGGCATCATCGGCGTCTTCAACGGCTTCCTGATCGTCAGGCTGAAGATGAGCGCCTTCATCATCACGCTGGCCTCCTACATCTGGGTGCGCGGCCTGGTGCTCGTCGTTTCCGGTGGCCGCTCGGCACAGGACCTGGCGCCGGCGATCCGCTGGTTCGGCATCCAGCGCCTGATCGGCCTGCCGCTCACCGCCTGGATCGCCATCGCCTGTTTCGTCGTCTTCTCGCTGATCATGGCCAAGACGCCGTTCGGCCGGCACCTGGTGATGATCGGCGGCAACGAGACGGCCACCTTCCGCGCCGGCATCCGCGTCAACCGCAATTTGATCATCGCCTTCGTGCTTGCCGGCGCCATCGCCGGTCTCGCCGGCTGGCTGCTGGCCATCCGCACCTCCGGCGCCACCGCCAATCTCGGCGTCGGGCTTTTGTTCAACGCCTTCGCCGCCGTCGTCATCGGCGGCGTCAGCCTGAAGGGCGGCGTCGGCACCCTGCCCGGCGTCTATGCCGGCGTGCTCTTGCTCTCGGCCATCAACACGGCGATCAACCTGATGGGCCTGCCGGCCAATTTCACCCAGGTGATCCACGGCCTGCTGGTGCTGGCGGCGGTGCTGCTCGACGCCTTCAAGCAGACCATCCGGCAGAGGCTGGCATGACCGGCCGGCTGCAGGACAGGGTCGCGCTGATCGTCGGCAGCGCGCGCGGCATCGGCAAGGGCATCGCGCAGCGTTTCGCCGAAGAGGGCGCGAAGCTCGTGCTGGCCGATACCGAGGCCGAGGCCGGACAAGCCACCGCAAGCGAGTTCGGCGCCGCCTTCATCCGCACCGATATCTCGCAAATGGCCGAGGCCGAGGCCGCCGTGGCGCTGGCGCTCGAGCAGCATGGCCGACTCGACATCCTGGTCCAGAATGCCGGGATTTATCCCTGGCAGCTGATCGAGAACACCAGCCCGGAGGACTGGGATAGAGTGATGGCGGTCAACCTGCGCGGCTCCTTTAATGCCACACGGGCTGCGCTCGTGCCGATGAAGGCGCAGCGGCATGGCCGTATGCTGTTCACCTCGTCGATCACCGGGCCGCATGTCACTAGCCCCGGCCACGGCCATTATTCGGCGACCAAGGCCGGAATCAACGGGCTGATCCGTGCCGCCGCGCTCGAATTCGCCGGCTACGGCATCACCGTCAACGGCGTCGAGCCCGGCAACATCCTCACCGAGGCGATCGAGCTGCATCGCGGTGCTGCCTATATCCAGAACATGCAGGACTCCATACCGCTCGGACGGCTGGGCAGCCCGCGCGACGTCGCCAACGCCTTCCTGTTCCTCGCCTCTGACGACGCCAGCTACATCACCGGCACGACCATCGTCGTCGACGGCGGACAGCTGCTGCCCGAAGGCAAGGATTTTCGCCTGCTGCCGCCGTGATCGTTGGCGGGCGTGGCCGAACGGCGAGATTCGCGTCAGGTGACTGCTTGAAGATGGCTGGGATGGTGGGCGATGACGGGCTCGAACCGCCGACATCTTCGGTGTAAACGAAGCGCTCTACCAACTGAGCTAATCGCCCGCTCCGGGCCGGACCTTTAAGCAGTTAGGGCAGGCTTCGCAAGGCCAAATGAACAGGCGCCGCGTTGGCCGCGTGGCGGTTTTCCAGCGGAAAGAGGCGGTTGTCAAAAAACCTTCTCCAGTTTGCTGATAAGGTGCTTTGCCGCGCTTGACACCCGGTGGCGAACCCCTTATCCAGCGGCCCAACGACGAACACGGCTGACACGTGCTCGTCAGTGCGCGGGTGTAGCTCAGTCGGTTAGAGTGCCGGCCTGTCACGCCGGAGGTCGCGGGTTCGAGCCCCGTCACTCGCGCCATTTCTTTCAAGGGCTTAGGCCCGGCCCCTCCGAAAAAAGTTTGACCTTTCCGGCGGCGGAGGGTTGCAGCTTTTCAATATGATCCCGTCCGGGAGCCCTGCGCCGGCTACGCTGCAAGCCTGATCGCCCGCGCTTCACGCCGGGGGCGTGTAATTTGTCGATACCCGGGCCAGTTCAGTGCCTTCCGATGGCCGCTTGTAGATCAGGCGCACGACCAGACCGACATATCCAATCTGAAGAATGACCATCGCAAGAATGGCCCAACCGAGCGCTGTCCAGACAGAGCCGGTTTCGATTCCAACCCAGATAGCCGTGACGAACGACGTCGCGAGCATGCCCACTAGAAACTGAGGAAAATACATGGCTGGAGCACCCAAGGTTTGGCGATTCAGGCGGCCTTCTCAGTTGTCAAAGAGCCCGCCGCTCCATTGGCGGAGCGGCGGGGCCCCCAAATTTGCCCCCCGGCTGTCGGGGTACGATCGACCCCGAGCATTGCTGACATTGCAATCGCGATGCCAGAAATGATGACCCATTACGGGACACCCAAGCCAAAGGCGCAAGACGTGATCACCGATAAACATTATCTGTGGCTAATATGTCACCAGAGGCCAAGGCGGAGAGGCCTTTTGGGCAGGCTTGCCGGTATGCCGGTCCAACGACAGCAATAAGCAGATCTCCGAAACCGCCTTGAGAACGTTCGGCCCCAGATGGTATTCGGGCATCCTGGCGACCGGGAATGTCAGGATGGAGGACGCCACCCGATCGGCCGCCTTGATGCCTAGTGGCCCGACGACAATCCGGACAGGTGGGGGCTGCACGCGACTCGGTCGGGAATTAACCCCGCGCCAGCAGCGCCTCGACTTCCTGCAATGTCGGCATCGACGGAGCCGTGCCAGGACGGGTCACCGAAATGCCGGCGACGGCGCAGGCGAATCTCACCGCCTGCAGCGGCTCGACGCCTTTCGCCAGTGCCGCCGCGAGACCGCCGTTGAAGGCGTCGCCGGCGCCCGTTGTTTCCACAACCGGACCTGCACTGACGGCGCCGACGTGGTCGGAGCCGCTCTTCGTGTGCAGCAGCGCGCCCTTCTCGCCGAGCGTGATGATGACAGAACCGACACCCCTCGCCAGAAAACTGTCGGCGGCGCGGCGGGCATCGTCGATGGACGACACCTTGATGCCGGTCAGTTCCTCGGCCTCGGTCTCGTTGGGGGTGACGTAGTCGCAAAGCGCATAGATGCGGTCAGGCAGCCTCGCCGCCGGGGCCGGATTGAGGATGGTCGTCACCCCTGCCTCGCGCGCGATCTCCAGCGCCTTCAGCGCTGCCTCGATCGGCTGTTCGAGCTGGGTGATGAAGACGCCGGCCGAACGGATCAGGCCGGCATGGGCCTCGATGTCGGCGGGCGAGATGAGCATCGCCGCGCCAGGGCTGACGATGATGGCATTGTTGCCGCTGGTCTCCTCGACGAAGATGTAGGCGGCACCCGTATAGCTCTCCGGCGTATCAATCACCGCCGCCTTCACGCCAGCCGCCTGCCAGGTGTGCTTGGCCATGTCGGCAAAGGCGTCGACGCCGAGCCGGGTCAGGAAGGTGGTGTCGGCGCCCAGTTTGCCGGCCGCGACCGCCTGGTTCGAGCCCTTGCCGCCCGGCCCCAGCTTGAAAGAGTTGCCGAGGATGGTCTCACCCATGCGCGGCTGGCGATCGGCGCGATAGGCGGTGTCGGCAACAAAGACGCCGAGGATGACGACAGGCTTCCCGGGCATCGCCCTACTCCGCATCCGGCGGAATGACGCCCTTGCGGAAGGCGAAACAGCCATAGAAGCGGCGCTCGCCGGTCTGGATGACGCAATAGGCCTTCTTGGCGCGCTCGTAGAAGGCGTAGCGCTCGATCGAGATCATCGGCCAGGCCTTGCCCTCGGCCTTGTCGATCTCCTTCTGCACCTCCTTCTGCACCGGCGGGATCTCGTCAGGATTGCCGACGATCTCCATGCGGGCGGCGGCGTCGTCGACGAAGCTGTCCAGCGGATAGAGCGACAGCACCGCCTTCACCACCTCCGCCGCCGGCGCGTCGATGCGCAGCAGATAGCCGAGCTCCGTCTGGCGGGCGACCGAATCGGCCGGGAAATTGGTGTCGCAGATGATCAGGTCGTCGCCGTGGCCCATCGCCCGCAGTGCCTGGAGCACGTCGGCGTTGAGCAGCGGATTGATCCCTTTGAGCATGGCAGTCCTCGCGAAAAATCTGTTGGGAAATCAGAGCCGGTTTCCGGTCTCTGCGTCGAAGAGGTGGAGCTGGTCGAGCCGTGGCCTGAGATGCAGCGTGTCACCCGGCTTGAAGTCGTGGCGCTCACGAAACAGCGCCACCATCTCGCTTTCGCCGAAGCGCACAAAGACCAAGGTTTCGGAACCGGTCGGCTCGACCACGGAAATCCTGGCAGCGACGCCGTCGGGGTGGATTTCGAGATGCTCGGGCCGCACGCCATAGACGACGTTTTGGC
>NZ_RZOJ01000403.1:0-5489 GCF_003998845.1 Mesorhizobium sp. M4A.F.Ca.ET.022.05.2.1
CCGTTGCCGAAGGCGTTGGGGCGGCTCCAGACGATGCCCAGCGAGCGCAGCCCCGCGACGTGCAGCACGTCTAGCATGGCAAGCTCGGGATCGATCGCCTCGACGCCTTCGATATGGAACACCGCCGCGATCGAGCCCTTCGCCATCGCCTCGCGCACGTCACCGGCGCTGCGGCAGACGGTCAGCGCGCCTGCCCGCTCCAGCCTAAACAGGATCGAGGCCATGCCGATGGTCGATGTGACCGCCTCGGCACGCGGCAGCTCCGGCGGCAGGGGTTCGTTGTCGCTCGGCGCCGGCGGCACGGCGCTGCGCTTGGTCTTCTGGATCGGCGGCGGGAAGATCGCGAACATGCCGCCGGCAAAGCCACCCTCTTTTGCGCGGGGCAGGTCGATATGGCCGCCCGGCGTGCCTTCGATGAACAGCTTTTCGACATCCGCTTCCTTCGACTGGTAGAGCCTGAGCAGCGTGTCGTTGTGGCCGTCGAAGACGGGGATGAGGTCGGTTGCGGTCATCAGGAGGCCATTGGCTTGAGGTGGCGGGCCGCGGACGGCGAATGCGCCCGCGGACGATACCTCTACTTAGGCAAGATGGCTAAATCGCGCAAATGCCAGACCGGCGCTTGGATTTGTGGCTGCCGACCCAAAGGGGCGGCGACTACTGCTTCAGCACGTCGGCCCATTCCGGATGGCGGCGGAACTGGGCGTTGGCGAACGGGCAGAGCGGGATGATCTTCTTGCCGGCCGCGCGCGCGTCCTCGACGGCGCGGGTGACGAGGCGAAGCCCCGCGCCCTGGCCGCGAAACACGTCCGGCACCTCGGTGTGGTCGATGATGAGCTGGTGCTCGCCGATCTTGGTGAAGGTCATCTCGGCCTCGGCGCCGCCGGGCCCGCGCAGAACATAGCGGCCCTTGGAGCCGCGATCCTCCAGTTCGATCTCGGGCAATTGATCAGCCATTGCTCACGCTCCCTTCAACCGGCAAGGCGGCGAAGAACCGCCGCGCCGCCTCGATTTCGTTCGGCCGCACCTCGTGCCCACCATCGTGCCATTCCACTGTGACATCGGCGCCATCGGCGCGCAAATAGGCCTCCAGCCGTGACGTCAGGCTGGGCGGACAGATCGGATCGCGTTTGCCGGCCGTGATCAGCATATGGCGGCCGGCAAGGCTGCCTTTCACCTGCGGCTCGAACGGGATCAGCGGATGCATCAACGCCGCCGCGTCGAGCAGGCCTGGCTGCGCAAAAGCCACCGAGGCCAGGATGTTGGCGCCGTTGGAATAGCCGAGCCCGAGAACTGCCGAGGGTTTCGCCGCCTCGACATGCGCCTTCATAAAGCCGGCGATCTTGCCGGTCGCCCGCGCGAGGTCGTCCATGTCATAGACGCCCTCGCCGGTGCGGCGGAAGAAGCGCGCGGCGCCCTGCTCCGACACGTCGCCGCGCGGCGACACGATGGTTGCCGAGGGCAGAAGCTCGCGCCCCAGCGATATCAGCTGGTTCTCATCGCCTCCTGTGCCGTGGAAAACGAACAGCAGCGGGCTGCCCGGCGAACCGGGCAGCAGCTTGTGGAAGTAGGCATCCTTGCTCATGGCTCAGTCTTCCAGCTTCTGCAGGTGCTGTTCGAGATAGGGCCGCAGGTGCTGGTGCTGCGTCGGCAACTTCAGCGCCTCGCCGAGATGGGCGGTGTCCTCGTCGCGGTTGAAGCCCGGCTCGTTGGTCGCCACCTCGAACAGCACGCCGCCCGGCGTGCGGAAATAGATCGCCCAGAAATAGTCGCGGTCGATCACCGGTGTCACGCCGTAGCCCGTATCGACCAGCGCCTTGCGGACCTCGAGCTGCCTGGCGCGATCCTCGACCGCGAATGCGACATGGTGGACCGAGCCGGCGCCGAGATTGGCGAAGCCGGCACCCGGCAACGATTCGATGTCGACCACATCGGCGCCATTGCCGTTCTTGATCGCCAGCCGGCGGATATTGCCGGACTTGTCGACCTCCTCGTAGCCCATGAACTTCAGCAACTCCTCGGTGGCGCCGCCGTCCTTCAGCCTCAGGGCGACCGAGTGAAAACCGCGGATCGCCTCGTCGGTCGGGACCCCGCCCTTCACCCAGGGCGCTCGGCTATCGGACCTGTCCTCGACCAGCGCAAAACCGTCGCCGTCGGGACCGGCGAAGTTGAGCCGCTTCTCACCGAAGCTCTCCGTGCGGGAAACGCCGCTCACGCCTTCGTCGGCGAAGCGCTTTTCCCAATAGGCAAGCGTGCCTTCGGGCACCGAATAGACCGTGGTGCCAACCTCGCCCACCCCATGCCGGCCCTTGCCGATATTGGGGAACGGGAAATAGGTCATCACCGAACCCGGCGTGCCGACCTCGTCGGCATAGTAGAGATGGTAGACGTCGGGCGCGTCGAAATTGACGGTCTTCTTGACCCGGCGCAGGCCGAGTTTCCTGGTGAAGAATTCATTGTTCAGGCGTGCATCGCTGGCCATCGAGGTCACGTGATGCAGGCCCTTGATCTGGTCGAGCATTGTCTTGCTCCTTCCTTTTTGGCTGGTGCGGCCCTCGCCGCTGTCCACGCCAATATGAGGATCGGCACGGCCGCGGCAAAGGACGCAAACACAGAATGGACTGTGCTGTAAAAGTGAACAATATCGCACTGTTTGTTCACCAATCAATAGATGGGCAGGGGCCTTGCGCGGCGGCCTGAATTCGGCTCCATGAGCGGCGTGCCGGATAAGGAGCAAGCGCGTGGCCAGCAAGAGCGGACGCCCCAACATTCTCCTGATCACATGCGACCAGTGGCGCGGCGATTGCCTCTCCGCCGCCGGTCATCCCGTGGTGAAAACGCCGAATGCCGACGCGCTTGCCGCCGAGGGCGTCCTGTTTCGCCGGCACTATGGCGGCGCGGCCCCTTGCTCGCCGGCGCGCGCCTGCCTCTATACCGGCCTCTATCAGATGAACAACCGCGTCTGCCGCAACGGCACGCCGCTGGATGCCCGCCACGGCAACATCGCGCTTGCCGCCCGGGCGCTTGGCTATGACCCGACGCTTTTCGGCTATACCGACGTCTCGCTCGATCCGCGCCTGCTTTCACCCGGCGACCCCAGGCTGAGAACCTATGAGGGCGTCCTGCCCGGCTTCACGGTGCGCCAATTCCTGCCCGAGCATCAGAAGCCTTGGCTATCCTGGCTGCGGGCCCAAGGCATCGACGTCAGTGCCGGCCATCCGGACATCCACCGCCCGGTTGGCGAACCGAGCGACCCCGTGTCCAATGCGCCACCCGTTTACTCGCAGGACCAGACGCCGACGGCTTTCCTCGCTGGTGAGTTCATCCGCTGGCTGGGCGAGCAGGAGCGCGGCGCGCCCTGGTTCGCGCATCTCTCTTTCATCAGCCCGCACCCGCCCTTCATCGTGCCTGGGCCCTACAACACCATGTATGATCCGGCCGACGGTCCCGCTTTCAGTCGCGCCGGGCGCTGGCAGGCCGAGGCCGAGAGCCACCCTTACCTCGCTTACGATCTCGACTGCCGGATGCGGCAGAACTTCCGCCCCGGCGCCGAAGGCAGGGTGCGCGACTGGGGCGAGGACAATATCCGCGCCATCCGGGCCATCTATTACGGCATGATCTCCGAAGTCGACGCGCAACTCGGACGCCTTTGGCAGGCGCTCAAGGCGGCGACAGCCTGGGACGAGACCGTGATCGCGCTGACCTCCGACCACGCCGAGATGATGGGCGAGCATTTCATGCTCGGCAAGGGCGGCTTCTTCGACGGCAGCTACCACATCCCGCTGATCATCCGCGACCCGCGCCTGGGCCATGCGACCGGCGGCAAGGTCGACTGCTTCAGCGAAGCCGTCGATATCCTGCCGACCCTGCTCGATCTCCTCGGCGAGGATCCGCCACCGCACCTCGACGGCCGCTCACTGAAACCGTTCCTGGAAGGCGGCGCGCCGCGCGACTGGCGCGACGCCGCGCGTTGGGAATTCGATTTCCGCTCGGTGGCCGACGGCGAGGCCGAGCGCCACTTCGGCATCGGCTCGCGCCAGTGCAACCTCGCCGTCATCCGTTCGAACGACTTCAAATATGTGCATTTCGGCGGCGGCCTGCCGCCGTTGCTGTTCGATCTTGCGAGGGACCCGGGCGAACTGACCAACGTCGCCAACGATCCTGCCTATCTCGCGGTCCGACTGCAATTTGCTGAAAGGCTGCTGGCCTGGCGGGCCGAGCATCTCGACCAGTCGCTGGCGCTGGCGGAGCTAACGGAGGATGGCGTGGTTGGATATGTGAATAGGCAGTAGGCAGTAGAAAAGCTTGCTTCCCTACTGCCTACCGCCCAACTCCCATTGCCTTTACTTCACTATCATCCTCTGCTGGTCCCGCTGTTCGGCGTAGCTGCCCTTGTCATAGGCCGCCTGCGCTTCGAGCTGTTCCTTGGTGAAGGTGGTGTAGAGGTACTTCTTGCCGTCCTTGTCGGTCATGAATTTGAGGTTGTCCATGCCGACAGCGACTTCCTTTTCGCCGATGCCGAGGAAGCCGCCGACATCGACGATCACCGCGTCCGGCTTGTTGTCGGGCGTCAGCACGACATCGCCGATCTCGCCGACCTGGACATCGTTGGCGCCGTAGACGGTCGTCCCTTTCAGGTCGTCGCCCCGGATCTCGCCGACCGGCATCTCCGTCAGCGTCGACTTATCGATTGCCGCGGTCTGTGTCGGGTCGGTTGCCTTGGCGTCAGGCGCAGGAGCGGCCGGGGCCTCGGCTGTCTTGTCCATCGGCGCCGGAGCGGTCGCAGTCGGAGCCGCGGCCTTCGGGACCTCGGTCGACGCTGTGGTTGCCGGCGCCGGATCGTAGGCCTTGCGGTTGAAGTCCGGCTGCGCCTGCAGCTCTTCCTTCGTGGTCTCGGCGACCAGCCAGCGATCGCCGTTCTTTTCGGCCCACTTGGCCTTGGCGAAGTCAAAGGCGACGTTCTTTTCGCCTATGCCGAGGAAGCCGCCAACGCCGATGACGAGCGCCTCGGCCTTGCCGTCCTTGGTGAGAACGATGTCATTGACGTCGCCGATGTTCTGCGCGTCGTCGGCTGTGCCATTGTAGACGGATTCGCCGATTATGTTGGTGGCGAGGTTGCCATCTGCCTTCTTCACCGGTTCAGCCGGCGCGGCATTCATATCGACAGGCTTCTGCGCGCCAGTGCCGTCCGTCGTGGTCGACGGCGCCTGCGCTGTCGTGTCGGTCTGAGCAGCCGGTGCCGGATCATACGGCTTCCTGTCGAAGTCCGGCAGGGCCGTCAGGGCTTCCTTCGTCGTCTCGGCGACAAGCCAGCGGTCGCCGTTCTTCTCGACCCATTGCAGCTTGTCGTAGTCGAAGGCGACGTCCTTGGCTCCTATGCCAAGGAAACCGCCAACGCCGATGATGGCGGATTTCGCCTTGCCGGTCTCGTCAAAGACGACATCACTGACCTTGCCGATATCCTGGGCATCGTCGGCCGTGCCGTTATAGAC
>NZ_RZOJ01000404.1:0-5488 GCF_003998845.1 Mesorhizobium sp. M4A.F.Ca.ET.022.05.2.1
GTTTTTCAAGGTTCCCCCCCGGCGACCGGGAAATTTCCTTTTTTCCCCATTTCCGCGTCTTTTTCGGCATGCCAGATGACGCCCTCGCCGTCCGCGTTCTCCGTCCGTACGAGCGCCATTTGGAGGAGCCGGTTCAGAGCGGTATTGAAACTGCGACGCTTGTCGGCCCGGTTGTCCCCTGCCTTCTTCTTGATGAACGCCTCGCGCAGCAAGACCTCCTTGACCGCTTTCACCTGCGGCCCTTCCACGCCGTATGGCCAAAATTGGAAGCCGTGGTCGAGGATCGCGTTGCGCATGATGCCCATAATGAGGGCTTGATTTCCTCCGAGCTTGCGGACCTTCTCAACGGGCGCGGAGCCGTCATCGACGGCCACGATCTCATCAACGACTGAAGCTTCGACATCGCCGAGTTCGATGCTGGTATAGCGCAATCGCCCGATTTGCCGCCGACCCGGTCCGGCCCGGTTCTTGCCGACATGCAGCTCAAACCAACCGCCGTCGGTTTCGAGCAGGATCAGTTCCAGAGCCACCACAGCTTCCAGTGTCTCGCCCTTCGTTTGTTTCGGGTTTTCGCGATTGGTATGATTGGAGATGGCGATGACGACACGCTCGTCTTCTGCCAGCTTGCGCAGTTTGTTGAGGGCCGGACTGGTAAAGCGGTCGTCGAGGACAGATTGGCCGTCGAGGCCGGCGCGCAATGTGTCGAAGGGAATGAACACTTCCCGGCCTGGGAACTGTTCGCGCGCCTGCCTGATCGCCTCGCGGACTATCGCGACGGCTCTGTCCGGTTTGGTCAGCGGAACGCCTTCCTCCGAGACGACGATCATGACGGTGTCCAGCCCTTGCGCCTCAATTCGGTTCAGGACGTCGATTTCATCTTCGGCAGCTATGTAAACGACGACAGCCTGTTTCGTCTCGCGGCCAAGGAATGGTTCGCCGGCATCGAGGCAGCGGGCGATCTCGATCAAGAGTGCGGTCTTGCCGGCGCCGGGCCGCCCGTTCATGGAAATCAACGTGCCGACGCGGACGAGACCCTTTATCAGGCTGGCACCCGCCGTGCTGCCGGCGAGATGCTGCCGATATTCCCTGAAGTTGAGCAGCTTGACCCTCGGCGGACGCACTGCCCGGCGACGATCCTGCGCGCCGCCCTCGTCGAGTTGCTCATCGCCGTGCGGGCCCGTTCCTGACGCACTATGGTGTGGATGGCCTTTATCATCAAACGGCTCTCGCCGGTTCGCGTCCATGATTGCGCGCAGTGCGCTGACCCCCTCGTCGCGATGGATGTCGTTCGCGTCCTGCGTCATCGCCCTCTCCCAGCGATCTCGACCAACTCGGCATGGATACCGCGACGATGGAGAGCCGAGGCGAGCCCGGTGGCGCCTTTGTTTCCGGCCTCGTCATTGTCGACCAGGACCGAAACGCAATCCATCCAGTCGGGTACGGTGCGGCCCAATGCCTTAAGCCGTGAGGCAGAACCAGCCGCCCACGCGCCGAGCCCGGTCGCCTGATGCGCGCTCAATGCATCCTCGATGCCCTCGGCGACGACCAGCCCGAGAAGGTCGTTCGGCGGGGCAACCACGATTGGCGCACCTTTCGAGCGTCCGATCATGATCTTGGCCGGTTCGCCCGCCTTGTCGCTTCCATCCGGACGAAGGCGCGTCAGGTGAACGCCCAAGATTGCCGAGGCGGCGATGTCAGGTTCGGCGGCAACCGCGAATGCGGCGATGAGCGCAGGCGGATGACCCTCACGCGCCGGCAGATAGGCGAGCGTCGCCGGAAGCGGGCATGAGATGCACCGTGCCTCGCGCAGATAGAACTCAGCCGGCGTGCCTCGGATCGGCTGGCGCATCGACCACAGCCACGATGCCTTCCTGCGCTGCTCTTCAGCGGCTTTCGCATCGCGTTCGGCCATTGCCGCACGGACGCGGCACATCGCCTCCCGCTCGGTCGAGGCGAATTGCCGGTCCTCGCCGTCGAGCACGAAGCCTCTTGCCTCGCACCGGCTACAGATGAAGCCGACAAAGCCCGGTCGCGAATACAAGCGCAGCACACGCCGCAGCTTGTTTTTCAGATCGCGGCGACCGGGGCCGCAGAGGGGACAAGCTACGTCGATGCGCCCAATGCCGCCTGCGAGAGCGAAAAGCTCAGCGAAGCTGAAAGGCGCGGCGGTCACGGAAAGACCCTCCCACCGAACTCAGCGGCTGGTAGCGCAGCGCTATCGGTGGCGGCATCGACAACGGTTCGCTTGCTCATTGCAAGCGCTCCGAAATCGCTTCGCGGGCCGCCTCGACGCGGCCAGCGGACAGCAGGAAGTCGATCAGGAGAAGGAAAGCTTCGGTTTCGGCGTGGAGCTTGTCCAAGTCGCTCTCGCGCACATCGAGCAGCGCCTGATAAGTCTCAAGCCGCTTTTGCAGAAGCTTTTTGTCAGGGTCCGGTGCGCGCATGCTTCGGTCCTCCTTGGATGGAGGCCGGGCGGTTGACCTGCGCTTCTAACGGAAGGTAATCTTCGGGCCGTCCTCACAGCCTGAAAATGCAACCTGATCCGCCGACGCAGTGCCAAGCTGCCGGCGGGTTCAGGCTGCCCGGGTCGGCAGTTCCGAGGTCGAGGCAACAGGGGCAGTGAGACGATCCCTGATCCACTCGTCGAGCAGCTCGGGTTCGTAGTAGACGTTGTTGCCCAGCTTGCGGAACTGCGGGCCGCCGCCCTTGACGCGCAAATTGCGCAGCGTCACCGGCGAGCGGATCACCCCCTTCTCGCGCAGGTAATGAGAAGCCTGCTTTGCGTTTAACAGTGCCATGGCAATCTCCCGTAATGATCGGGAGGGACGGTGAGATATTTCGACGAGCGCTACATCGGTGAAAACTGGTCTATTTTCCCTGCTCCGTTTTCACCTGTTTGCGGTAGCGGACGATGGTCGTTGCAGGTATCGGATCGCAGTGGCCCTCTTCAATGAAGGCAAGCACAAAGGCCACATACGCGCTGACCTTGTCGACAATGGTGTTGCCGCTTTTATCGGTCGTCTCCGTAATCCAAGCGGTAGCCTTCTTTTGGAAGTGGCTCTCGAAAATCGTGGCAAGATGCTCGCCAACAAACCATTTCGACACGCTCTCCAGTTTCAACGGCGCGTCACGGCCCGGTCGGAAATGCTCGGCGATTTCCTCAAAGTCCCGCATTGCGCTGACAAAATCGGCGTAAGGCCCCAATTGCGTCCGCCACCACTGGCCCTCGTTATCGGCCTCATCCCACAGATCGATGAAAGCTTGCGCCTTCCTGATCAGTTCATCACCGCGTTTCTTGGTGCCGGATAAACTGGCATCCTTGAAGGTCTGGCACCAAAAATGCGCACGGTCGAGATCAAGGCTAAACTGATGCCGATCCAGCTCCGGAACCTCATCGAGCCTCGGAGCGACCAGCTCAACGATGCGGTCAACCGCATCAACAGGAAAGCGGGCCGGGTATTTCATCCGGCCCTCTTCTTCATCGGCAGCACCTTGCCGAAGTTCTTTCCGGCGAGTGCCGCAGCGATAGGCATCACGGCGCGATCAGCGGCCTGCCGCAGCGGATCGTGCTGGAAATGCGCATAGATCGCAGTCGAGCGCTGATCCTTGTGCCCGAGGATCGCGCCGGTCATGGCCAGCGTCTCACCGAACGACACGGCGGCAGAACCCAGGGTGTGCCTCAACGTGTGGGGCGTCACGCCGGGCAGCTTCGCCTTCTTCACGATTTTCGGCCAGATGCGCTTCGTCCCCTGAAAGAAGCCTTTGCCGGACGTGGCCGGAAACACCCAAGGGCTCAACCCGTCTGGCTGATCGCTATCGGCGTAGCGCGGCAGGCTGGTAAACAGTGCCATCGCTGCAGACGAGAGGGGGCGCACGCTCTTGCCGGTCTTGGTCGCTTCGAGGATCAGGCACCCCCGCTGCAGGTCGACCTCCGACCATTTGAGACCAGCGACCTCGTCACGCCGGCAACCAGTAAAAGCCCACAGCCGCGCGATGCTCAGAGCCTTTGGGTTAACGCCCTCTTTCTCTAGGGCTTCGAGTGCGGCACCGAACCGTTTGATCTCATCGAGCGACAGAAAGCGGTCGCGTCTGTTGTCAACTTTGTTGATGGAGGCGGTCGCGACCGGATTGCTCGTGGCCAGCCCCCGTTTAATCGCGAAGGTAAAAAGCGTGGAGAGATCGCGTGCCACCTTGCGCGCAGCGCCCTCGCCGCCCCTCACGACAATACGGCGGCGCGGGCCGATCTTCTCGTCCTTGGCGGTCTTGCCCGCCGTGATGTCCTTGACCATGGCCTCGACATCGGCTGGCGTAACCTCGGTAATGCGCTTCTGGGCGATCAGCGGCACGACGTGATGGCGAACGGCATTCAGCATCCACTGCTTGGAGCGCGCGCTGCGCACCTGACCGAGGCGTTTTCCGCGCAGGATTGTGCCGCCGTCCTTCTCGTATAGATCGACAAGGTCTGCGATCTTCTGTTCGGCCCGTTTGGCCTTTCTCTCGGCCACAGGGTCTTTGCCCTTGTCGACGTCAGCAAGTGTGTTCTTCGCCCACTCGCGAGCTTCGGTCGCGGTGTGGGCGGTCGTGGTACCGAGCGTTTCGCGTTTCTTGGGAGTGTCGCGCCCGCCCGGATGAGGCCGATATTCCACTTGCCAGCGCTTCGTGCCGTCCGCCGATACTTGGACGGCGAAGCCCGGTAGCTCGGTATCGAAGACGCGGTAGCGCTTGTCGGCTGCTTTGAGGGCGTCGACGCTAATTTTGGTGAGCTTCATCTTCATGGGGTGCCCTTCATTTCTGGGTCGCCACCAGGTCGCCACCATTGAAAGACCGGCGGGTATCTCCCTCATACCCGCGAGCGACATAAAACGCAATGAAAAGCGTAGTTTAGATGATCTTCAGATGATCGCCAGAAACCCGCAGAAACGCGCAATTCCACCCTTCACACGGGTGGGGTCGCAGGTTCAATCCCTGCATCGCCCACCATTCCCCTGCCGCCTCAAATTGCGATCCGCATGATCCAGGCAGGATCTTTTCTCTCTCAAATTGGTGAAGCCTCATACTCATCGTGGCACGGTTGAATGCTGGGGCTTTGACGCCGTCCTCTGTTGCCGTAAACTTCAGCGAGGGTGGCAATCGGGACATCAACATGGCTTTCGCCAGCGCGAACGACAGGAACGACCTGCCGCGCCTTGCGCGGATCGATCCAGGTCAGTTCGATCTTCTGTTCAGCGGTTGCAAGGTCGAGCGCTATGCGGCCGGCCAGCATCTGTTCGTCCAGGAGGATTCCGCCGATCGCATCTACGGCGTGATGAGCGGCTCGGTGGAAATCTCGATCTACTCGCCGGGCGGCCAGAAGCTGGTGGCCAATATCGAGCTGTCGCGTAGCCTGGTCGGCGAGATCGGCGCGCTCGACGGGCGCCCGCGCACGGCAACCGCCATCTGCCTCACGGCTTGCGAGCTGGTCTCGCTCAGCCGCACGCAACTCTTTGAC
>NZ_RZOJ01000405.1:0-5485 GCF_003998845.1 Mesorhizobium sp. M4A.F.Ca.ET.022.05.2.1
AATGCGGCCCGCCGGCCTTCGGTCCCGTGCCCGAAAGCCCCTCGCCACCGAACGGCTGCGAGCCGACCACGGCGCCGATCTGGTTGCGGTTGACGTAGATGTTGCCGGCATGGATGCCGTCGACGAAATGCTGGACGCGGCCTTCAATGCGCGTGTGCAGGCCGAAGGTCAGGCCATAGCCCTTGCGGTTGATGGCGGCGATGACGGCGTCGATCTCGTCGGCGTCGAAGCTGGCGACATGCAGCACCGGGCCGAACACCTCGCGCTCCATCTCCTCGATGCCCTTGACGCGGAAGACATGCGGCGCGACGAAGCGGCCGCTCTTCGGCGCTTCGAGCTTGGCGATCAGCCGGCCCTGCAGGCCCATCCTGGTGCAATAGTCGCGGATCGACGTTTGCGCCTCGTCGTCGATGACCGGGCCGACATCGGTCGAGATCAGCCAGGGATCGCCGAGGTTGAGCGCTTCCATCGCGCCCCTCAGCATCTCCAGCATCTTCTTCTCGACGTCCTTCTGGACATAGAGCACGCGCAGCGCCGAGCAGCGCTGGCCGGCGCTCTGGAAGGCGGAGGCGAGGATGTCGCGCACCGCCTGCTCGGGCAGCGCGGTGGAATCGACGATCATGGCGTTGAGCCCCCCGGTCTCGGCGATCAGCATGGCGTCGGGTGCGGCGGTCTCGGCCAGTTGCTTCTCGATCAGCTTGGCGACCTCGGTCGAGCCGGTGAAGCAGACGCCGGCGATACGCGGGTCGGCCGTCAGCGGCGCGCCGACCGAGGGACCGTCGCCGGGCAGAAGCTGGATGATGTCTTCCGGCACGCCCGCCTCGCGCAGCATCTCGACGGCGCGGAAGGCGATCAGCGGCGTCTGTTCTGCCGGCTTGGCGATCACCGAATTGCCGGTGACGAGCGCCGCGGCGATCTGGCCGGTGAAGATGGCGAGCGGGAAATTCCACGGCGAGATGCAGACGATCGCGCCGCGCGCCTCGGTGCCCGTTTCCGCATTGGCGGCCTCGGCGGCGTAGTAGCGCAGGAAATCGACCGCCTCGCGCACCTCGGCGACGCCGTCGGCCAGCGATTTGCCGGCCTCGCGGGTGGCGAGCGCGAAGAACTCGGCCGCGTTGGCCTCATAGAGGTCGGCGGCGCGGTTCAGGATCGCCGCGCGCTCGGCGACCGGGCGCTTGGCCCAAGCCGGCTGCGCCTCGACCGCGATGCGTACGGCGGTGGCGACCTGCTTGGCGGCCGCCTCGTGGATCGTGCCGACAACCTCGTCGGGCTTCGCCGGATTGACTACCTTGCGCTCCTTGCCGTAGCCGGCGGCGCGCGTGACCGGCTTCGCGTGCCAGCGGTCCGGCCCAGCAAACTCGGCCTTGGCCTTGTCGATCGCCGCCAGCGTCACCGGATCGGTGATGTCGACGCCCCTGGAATTGCGGCGGCCGGCGCCGAAGATCCCGGCGGGACGGGCGATCGCCGGATTGGCGGCCGGCCCCTGCGTCTCGACCGTTTCCAGCGGGTCGCGGGCGATGTCTTCCGGTTCCACCTCCTCGTCGGTGAGCTGGTGGACGAAGGAGGAGTTGGCGCCGTTTTCCAGCAGACGGCGCACCAGATAGGCGAGCAGGTCGGAATGCGCGCCGACCGGCGCATAGATGCGGCAGCGGGTGCCTTCGGCCTGGCGCACCGTCTCGTGCAGCGCCTCGCCCATGCCGTGCAGCCGCTGGAACTCGAAAGAGTCGCGATCCTTGGCCATTGACAGGATGGCGGCCACCGTGTGCGCGTTGTGGGTGGCGAACTGCGGATAGATGCGGTCGGTCATCGACAGCAGCTTCTTCGCGCAGGCCATGTAGGACACATCGGTGTTGGTCTTGCGGGTGAAGACCGGATAGCCGGCGAGCCCCAGTGTCTGCGCCCGCTTGATCTCGGTGTCCCAATAGGCGCCCTTGACCAGCCGCACCATGATGGTGCGGTCGTACTTTTTCGCCAGCGCGTGGAGCCAGTCGATAACGAAGGCCGCGCGCGGCCCATACGCTTGCACCACCACGCCGAAACCGTTCCAGCCGGCAAGCTCCGGCTCGGCCAGCACGCGCTCGATGACGTCGAGCGACAGATCGAGGCGGTCCGCCTCCTCGGCGTCGATGTTGAGCCCCATGCGCGAATGCCGCGCCGCCAGCGCCAGCGACAGCAGCCGCTCGGCCATCACCGGCAGCATCGCCTCCTTCTGCGCCACTTCGTAGCGCGGATGCAGCGCCGAAAGCTTGACCGAAATGCCGTGGTTGTTGCGGATGTCCGGCCCGTTGGAACCGGAATCGAGTGAGGAGATCGCGTCGGCATAGGCCTTGTGATAGCGCAGCGCGTCGGCCTCGGTGCGGGCCGCCTCGCCCAGCATGTCGAAGGAATAAAGATAGCCCTTCTGCGTCATCGGCCGGCCGCGCTTGACGGCCTCGGCGATGGTGCGGCCGAGCACGAACTGCTCGCCCATCTCGCGCATGGCGGCCGCCACCGCCTTGCGGATCACAGGTTCGCCAAGCCGGCGCACCATGGCGCGCAGCGTGCCTTCGATACCGCCCTCGCCTTCGTCCAGCACGCGCCCGGTCAGCATCAGCGCCCAGGTCGAGGCATTGACGAAGATGGAGCTCGAGCTGCCCGAATGCGCCGACCAGTCGTGCGGCGCGATCTTGTCGGCGATGAGATCGTCCATCGTCTCGGCGTCGGGCACGCGCAGCAGCGCCTCGGCAAGGCACATCAGCGCGACACCTTCCTTGGTCGACAGGCCGTAGGCGGAAAGGAAAACCTCCATCAGCCTCGGATCGGTCGAGCCGCGCACGGCGCGCACCAGATCGGCCGCGCGGGCCGAGATCGCCTTGCGGTCATCCGCCGAAAGCCCCGCTTCATCAGCGAGCCGCTTCACCGCGGCGTCTTCGTCTGGCAAGTAGTTGGCACGGATCTGCTGGCGGATGGCATCGAGCGCGGGCATGGCTGTCCTATCGAGCGAGCTTGAGGGAGCGGGCCGGCGGTCACCGGACCGAATGGCGCAAGCTAGCACAATTGCCGTTTTCGGTCGGTCCAAAGAAATCGACATGCCAGTTCCAATGAACTATGATTTGCGCGACCTACTCGCCATTTAGACTGTGAATTCGATGATCGAAGACCAATTGGACCGCATCGACCGCAACATCCTTTCGGCACTGGCGCGCGACGGGCGGCTTTCCATGTCTGAGCTGGCCGGCAAGGTCGGCCTGTCGAAGACGCCGGTGCAGGCGCGCGTCAAGCGCCTGGAGAGGGACGGTTACATCAGGGGTTACCAGGCGATCATCGATCGCGAGCGCATGGGAGAAGGCCATGTCGCGTTCGTCCAGGTGAAATTGTCGGACACCCGCTCGGCCGCGCTCGACGCCTTCAACCGCGCCGTGCAGGCGGTGCCGGAGATCGAGCAATGCCATATGATGGCGTCGAGCTTCGACTATCTGCTGAAGGTCCGCACCACCGACATCGCCGCCTACCGCCGGGTGCTCGGCGAGCGCATTTCGGCGCTCCCCCATGTCGCCCAGACTTCCACCTTCGTGGCAATGGAGACGGTCAAGGACCGCTAGCTCATTCCGACAGCGTCTTCAGGAACGCCACCAGCGCCGCGCGCTCGCGGTCCGACAGCTCGACCGGGTGGACCTCGGAAACACCTTCGACGCTCACCGGCGCCTTCGAATAATGCTCGACCACCTCTTCGAGCGACGCAAACTGTCCGGCATGCATGTAGGGCGCGCGCGCAGCGGCCCCTCGGAGCGACGGCGTCTTGTAGGCGCGCACCAGGTCCGGCCCGCCCTTCACCATGAAGCGCAGCTCGCGGCACGCGTTGTCGTCGCCGTCGCGGAACTTGCCTAAGCAGTTGAACGGATCGGCCTCGACCTGCACCACGGCATCGATGCGGCCGCGATCCGGCGGCAGGTCCTTGACCGGCGGCACGCCGGTATTGTGGAAAGAGTTGTCAGTGAAACGCGGGCCATTGTGGCAGGTCACGCAATTGGCCTTGCCGATGAACAGTTTCAGCCCAAGGATCTCTTCGGGCGACAAGGCGTCGTCCCCCTGTGGCTCGGCGCCAGATGCCAGATCGATAGCGAAACGGTCGAAGCGCGTCTGCGGCGGCTCGATCGACCGCTCGAAAGCGCCGATCGCCTTGCCGATATTGGCAAAGACGCGGTTGACGTCCTCGGCCTTGCTGACGGGCATGGCGGCCCAGGCCGCCTTCTCCGCATCCGTGCCGAGCGGGCTGGCATTGGCGGGCACAGTGGAGAGATCGGGCAGCGGCCCGAAGATGCGCTCGTAGCGCTCGCCGAAGCGTTTCTTGATGTAATGCGCGAAGGCGGCGCGGTTTCCGCCATGCTCGAGCGGGTTTTCGAGCGGCGTCAACGCCTGCGCCCACAGGCTGTCGCGCCGCCCGTCCCAGAAGAACCAGGGATCGCGCGCCACGCCGGCCAGCGGCATGGTGCGCCGGTTGGTGCGGCCGATGCCGACCGCTTGCGGCAGGTCATCCTGGAACTGGCGGTCGATCTTGTGGCAAGTCGAGCAGGACACGGTGCCGTCGCGGCTCATGCCCTGGTCGAAGAACAGCGTCGAGCCCAGGGCCGCGGCCGCCGGCACATCGGCGAAGCGATTGGTGGTGTCGGGCTTCAGCGGCGGCAGCGTGTTCAGCGCCAGCGAGGCAATGACCTTCTTCTCGGCATCGGAAAACTGCGGCTTGCCGCAGCCGGCAAGCAGCGCCATGGCGACCAGTGCGACGAGAGGCAGGACTCGAAGGAGGCGCCTCATCGACCGCTCACAACACCACGTTGAAGACGACCGTATCTGAACCGGCCGCCGCCGAAATGGCCAAGCGCAGTTGCCACCAGCCGCTCATCGTGAATTTCAGCCCATCGATGCGATAGCGTCCTTCGCCCAGATAGTCGGTCGCCTGCGGGCTGGTCGGCAGGCCGTGATTGTGCTGCGGCATGCCGCCGGAAACGGCAATCGCCGCTCCCTCCACCGGATCGCCCTTGACTGTCTTCAGCGTCAGCAGCCAGGACTGCAATTCGCCTTGCCGGACCCCGCCCCGCTCCGGCTGGAAGCTGGCAACAAACAGCCCGTTTGCCGTCGTCTTCGAGCGCGACGTGTCGGGGCCCGGCGTCGTTTGCGGAGCGGTCAGGTACACGATCGCAAGAACGCCAGCCAGCAAGGCGGCCAGACCAAGACCCGCGAGAAGATAACGCCATAGGGATGCCAAACCGGTTCCTTTTCCAAAGACAACGTTCCAGCGGGCGGATCGCATCCCGCCGCGACTGTGGGAAACCGCTTCTGGCGCAAAAATCCGCAGCCGCCAAGCATGGCGTTGCCGGTCGCAAAAAGCTACAGCAGCACCTCTATCCCAAAACCGCCAGACACTTTTGGGCGACATGCACCGGGAGACAGATAGATGGCTGCAAACGGCGTCGCCGCGATCGGCGAGTGCATGCTCGAACTGTCGGGC
>NZ_RZOJ01000406.1:0-5467 GCF_003998845.1 Mesorhizobium sp. M4A.F.Ca.ET.022.05.2.1
TCGACTCGCCGGCTTCGCCCAGCACACGACGGTTGGTGACGAAGCGGTTGCCCTTCAGCGAATAGACGAAACCGTCAGGCGCCTCGTTCGCCCATTTGACGAAGGTCGGCTCCTTGAAGCTGGAATAGAAGGTGCCGTTGACCTCGATGCTCGGCACCTGCCGGCTGGCGTATTGGAGCTGCTTGGTCTTGGACAGCTTGTCAGGATAGAAAGACGTGTCCCACGGCTCGAACGTCCAGCCGCCCATGCCCGAGCGGATCGTTCCTTGGCTGGCCATTGTCATCCTCCCAGTTTCAAAAAGGCTATCAGGCGGCTTGGTCGACCGGCTTGACCATGTCGACCACAATCCATCCTGGCCGGTAGGGGTGGGCCCGGCGACCCGTTTCCCGGAAACCATAGGCCGCATAGAGCGCGATGTTCCGCTCCATCCGCGAATTGGTGTAGAGCCGCACCTCCGGCAGACCCCATGACTGTGTCTGCTCGTCGGCGAAATTGAGCAGCTTGATGCCGTGACCTCTGCCTTGGAAGGTAGGGGGGACCGCGACGCTGAAGATCATCACATGGTCGGCATGGCGCTCGAGCACGATCAGCCCGGCAAGTTCAGCGCCGCTTTCCAGCAGCCAGACTTCGCCGCGCTCGATGCGCGGCCCGTAGTCTTCCGTGACCGGCATCGGCGGCGCGCCGAGCAGAGCGGTATAGGGCGCATAGGCGGCCGTGGTTAGCGCGACGACGGCGGGGAGATCAGCCGCAAGCGCCTTTCTGAATGTCATTCAAACGCTCTCCAGGCACTGGCCATTTGCGCACTTACTCAGCCGCTTCGCGCTTGCCTCCGGGGCGCCGCTCCAGCAACTCCTTGAGGAATTGGCCGGTGTAGCTGCGCTTCTCGCGCACGATCGCTTCCGGCGTGCCGGAGGCGACCAGTTCGCCGCCGCCGTCGCCGCCTTCGGGGCCGAGGTCGAGCACCCAATCGGCGGTCTTGATGACTTCAAGATTGTGCTCGATCACCACCACCGTGTTGCCCTGGTCGACCAGCTCGTGCAGCACTTCGAGCAGCTTGGCGACGTCGTGGAAGTGCAGGCCGGTGGTCGGCTCGTCGAGGATGTAGAGCGTTTTGCCGGTCGCCTTGCGCGACAGTTCCTTGGCGAGTTTTATCCGCTGCGCCTCGCCGCCGGACAGCGTCGTCGCCTGCTGGCCGATATGGATGTAGCCGAGGCCGACCTGCTTCAGCGTCTCCAGCTTGTCGCGGACGCCGGGCACCGCAGCGAAGAAGTCGACGCCTTCCTCGACCGTCATGTCGAGCACGTCGGCGATCGACTTGCCCTTGAACAGCACGTCGAGCGTCTCGCGGTTGTAGCGCTTGCCGTGGCAAACGTCGCAGGTGACGTAGACGTCGGGCAGGAAGTGCATCTCGATCTTGATGACGCCGTCGCCCTGGCAGGCCTCGCAGCGGCCACCCTTGACGTTGAACGAGAAGCGGCCCGGCTGATAGCCGCGCGCCTTGGCTTCCGGCAGGCCCGCGAACCAGTCGCGAATCGGCGTGAAGGCGCCGGTATAGGTGGCGGGGTTGCTGCGCGGGGTCCGTCCAATAGGCGACTGGTCGATGTCGATGACCTTGTCGAGGAACTCCAGCCCCTCGATGCGGTCATGCTCGGCCGGATGTTCACGCGAGCCCATAATGCGGCGCGAGGCCGCCTTGAACAGCGTCTCGATCAGGAAGGTCGACTTGCCGCCGCCCGACACGCCGGTGACCGCGGTGAAGGTGCCGAGCGGGATTTCCGCCGTCACGTTCTTCAGATTGTTGCCGCGCGCGCCGACGACCTTGATGCGCCGGTTCTTCTTCGCTTCGCGGCGCACGGCCGGCGTCGCCACTTCGAGTTCGCCGGACAAATATTTGCCGGTGATCGAGGCCGGCGTCGCCATGATCTGCTGCGGCGAGCCCTGCGCGATGATCTCGCCGCCATGGATGCCGGCGGCCGGGCCGATATCGACGACATAGTCGGCATGCAGGATGGCGTCCTCATCATGCTCGACGACGATCACCGTGTTGCCGATGTCGCGCAGGTGCTTCAGCGTGTCGAGCAGGCGTGCATTGTCGCGCTGGTGGAGGCCGATCGACGGCTCGTCCAGCACATAGAGTACGCCGGTGAGGCCCGAGCCGATCTGCGACGCGAGCCGGATGCGCTGGCTCTCGCCGCCCGACAGCGTGCCGGAATTGCGCGAAAGCGTCAGATAGTCGAGGCCGACATCGTTGAGGAAGCGCAGCCGCTCGCGGATTTCCTTGAGCACCCGCACCGCAATCTCGTTCTGCTTGTCGTTGAGCTGCGCCGGCAATTCGGTGAACCACTGGTCGGCCTTGCGGATCGACTGCTCGGTGACCTCGCCGATGTGTTTTCCCGCGATCTTCACCGCCAGCGCCTCGGGCTTCAGCCGATAACCATTGCAGGCGGGGCAGGGGGTGGCCGACATGAAGCGCTCGATCTCCTCGCGCATCCAGGCGGATTCGGTCTCCTTCCAGCGCCGATCGAGATTGGGGATGACGCCCTCGAAGGTCTTGGTCGTCTTGTAAGAGCGCAGGCCGTCATCATACTGGAAGGTGATCTCGCGCTCGCCGGTGCCGTGCAGGATCGCCTCCCGCGCCTCGGCGGAAAGATCCTTGAACTTGTCGCCGAGCTTGAAGCCATAGGCCTTGCCCAGCGCTTCCAGCGTCTGCGCGTAATAGGGCGAGGTCGACTTCGCCCACGGGCTGACTGCGCCGTCGCGCAGTGAAAGGTTCTCGTCGGGCACGACCAGATTGGCATCGATGGCGCGCTGGCTGCCGAGACCGTCGCAGGTCGGGCAGGCGCCGAACGGATTGTTGAAGGAAAACAGCCGCGGTTCGATCTCCGGAATGGTGAAACCTGACACCGGACAGGCGAATTTTTCCGAGAACAGGATGCGCTCATGCGTCTCGTTCTTCGACTTGTTGACCGAATCCTCACCGGTCAGGCTGGCGTCGAGCGGCCTGTCGGCGAATTCGGCCACCGCCAGGCCCTCGGCGAGCTTAAGCGCCGTCTCCATGGAATCGGCAAGTCGCGTCGCCAGGTCGCCGCGCACGACAATGCGGTCGACGACCACATCGATATCGTGCTTGTACTTCTTGTCCAGCGCCGGCACGTCGGCAATCTCGTAGAAGACACCGTCGACCTTGACGCGCTGAAACCCTTTCTTCTGCAGCTCCAGGAGTTCCTTGCGATACTCGCCCTTGCGGCCGCGCACGATCGGCGCCAGCAGGAACAGGCGCGTGCCTTCCTCAAGCGCCAGCACGCGGTCGACCATTTGGCTGACCGTCTGGCTTTCGATCGGCAGGCCGGTGGCCGGCGAATAGGGAACGCCGACGCGCGCGAACAGAAGCCGCATGTAGTCGTAGATCTCGGTGACGGTGCCGACCGTCGAGCGCGGGTTCTTCGAAGTTGTCTTCTGCTCGATGGAGATGGCGGGAGACAGCCCGTCGATCTGGTCGACATCCGGCTTCTGCATCATCTCCAGGAATTGGCGGGCATAGGCCGAGAGGCTCTCGACATAGCGGCGCTGGCCCTCGGCATAGATCGTGTCGAAGGCGAGCGACGACTTGCCGGAGCCTGACAGGCCGGTCATGACGATCAGGCTGTCGCGCGGCAGATCGAGATCGACATTCTTCAGATTGTGTTCGCGCGCCCCGCGAATGGAAAGGTATTTATGGTCGGCCATCGCCGGTCGCCGCCTCAGGTCTGGAATTTGCTGGAGTGGCGGGGTTTCCCGGCCATCCCCTATGTAGGTAGTTTTCCCGCCACGTCGAGAGACGCCACAACTCTCAACAGAAGCGTTTAACCGTCTTTCGCGCGGGCGGGCAAGCGGAAAGAACAAAGGCCGAACACGCTCCTGACAAAGCGGTGTGGAAATCCCGCCTCGACCTGACCTGGACGTAACCTCCCCGTGATCACATTTTCCGTTAATCGGCTTTTCAACGGTTGACGTCTCCGACTCACGGGAGCAGTGTCCGGGGGTCAACGGAGCCGGCTGTCTTTCGATGGCCTCGCCACCCAAAGGTGGCCTGCGAGACGCCGCAGGCTTTGCGATTTGCGCTTCGGACGACAATTGTCGCAACGGACCCAGGAGCGGAGCATGACGCCACCGGACAGTCCCTTGAGGCTCCACACGATGATGGAGCCACGGCGGGCATAAGTGCCAGGGCTTGGCGTGAGCGCTGCCCGACAAACCGTGACTTGCCGATTCCCAACAATCAGAGACCATAGTCGGATCGTCGGCTGAACGCCGCGGAGCATCCGAAATCAAACGCCGGCAGAACACTCCCGGCAAAAGTTGGATTTCAGATCCATGAAAGCCCCGTCAGACTGTAGAAGCAGCGGCGGGGCTTAAATTTGCGCCAGCGATGGCACTCGGTGCCGATGGCGCACCCGTCCTACGTCAACGTCGACCGATACATGGCGCGATTGGTGGGCCGTGAGTTCAATCCATCTCAATCCCATGCGTACACCCATCTTCCAGCTCGATGCCTTCGCTCACCGGCGATTTGCCGGCAATCCCGCCGCGGTCATGCCGATGGGCAGCTTCCCGGACGACGCGGTGATGCAGGCCATAGCCGCCGAAAACAATCTGGCGGAGACCGCGTTTCTCGTTCGCGAGGGGAGCGACTATCGGCTTCGATGGTTCACGCCCGTCACGGAAGTGCCGCTTTGTGGACACGCGACGCTTGCGAGCGCGGCGGTCGTGATGGAGCGGCTCGAGCCGGGTCGTCAGTCGGTCGTGTTTCATTCGAAGAGCGGGCCGCTCGTGGTTACGCGTGTGAATGCGGGCTACGTGTTGAACTTTCCGGCGCGCCCGTCGGAGAAAGCCGCGGCGGTCCCGCCGGGGTTCGCGCATGCCCTCGGCGTCGAACCTGTTGAAGTCTGGGTGAACGCGTTCAACTACATGGCGGTGCTCGACAGCGCGAGCACTGTGCGCTCACTTACGCCAGACATGGCGGCGATTGCTCGTCTGGACCGACCCGGTGTCATCGTGACGGCAGCAGGTGATGAAGCGTACGACTGCGTCAGCCGGTACTTCGCTCCAGCGAAAGGAGTTCCTGAGGATCCGGTGACCGGCGCCGCGCACTGCATGCTGGTGCCCTATTGGGCTCCGCGCCTCGGCAAGACAGAGTTGCGTGCGTATCAGGCATCGAAGCGAGGCGGGGAGATCACGTGCCGCGCGGTTGGCGAGCGTGTCGAGCTCGAAGGGCAGTGCGTGTTTTATCTCGAAGGCGAAGCGGAGATCTGATTTCAGCGGCTGGCGGCGCTCGCATTCCACGACGCGGCGGCAGCGCCGACGTTCAAAGCACCTTAATGGCTCGGCGGCCTGATCCCACCCGTCGCCATGTCGATGGTTATGCTGCCGGAAATCCTGACATCGGTATCGCCGATCTTGAACTGGCCTTTGCCGCTGTCGGGCAGCG
>NZ_RZOJ01000407.1:0-5463 GCF_003998845.1 Mesorhizobium sp. M4A.F.Ca.ET.022.05.2.1
ACGCCCGCGAAACTCACCACCGACGATCCTCATCTGGTGCGGGAACCCTTGGGGCCACCACGTGGCCTGTCACCACCAGGCCTGCCGCCGCCTTCCGGCCGGTCGCCTCGCGGCTTGCCGTACGGCTTGGCGCCACCTGGCTTGCCGCCAGGCTTGCCATATGCCGGCTTGAACGAGGCCTTGCGCGCCTTGGCGTCGGCCGCCTTGGCCGCATCGGCCTCCGCCCTGCCCTTGCCGATCGGACGCGCGCCTGGCGCCATCCAGACATTCGCCTTGCGCTGACCGGGCGGCTCGATCGGCCGCTGATCGCGTTCGGCCTTCTTGCCGCCGAAACGGGGCTTGTCGCCAAAACCGCCACGAGGTTTGTCGCCGAAGCCGGAACGCTCCGGCTTCGCGCCGCGCTCGCCGAACGCCCGGTCGGGCTTGGTCGAAAGCTTGCCCAGCGCCTCGTCGCGGCTGCCCTCGCGGCGCTTGCGCGCCTTGATCAGGCCGCCCTCGCCGATCGGCCGGCGGTCGCCGTCGCGAGAGAATTTCGGCGGTTCGGCCCCTTCGCGGCGCGGCTCGGTGCGGCGCACCGGCCTGTTGGAGAAGGGTTTTGCAATCTCGGCATCGAAATTGGCGCCGGATTCCTCGATCAGGCGCTCGCCGAGCTGCTCACGCAGCACGCGGCCCTTGATCTCCAGCACATGGCCCTCCGGCAGATCCTCGAGCTGGAACGGCCCGTAGGAAATGCGGATCAGCCGCGTCACCTCGAGGCCGAGCGCGCCCAGGATGTTCTTGACCTCGCGGTTCTTGCCTTCGCGCAGGCCGATCGTCAGCCAGGCATTGGTGCCCTGTTCGCGGTCGAGGCTGGCTTCGATCGCGCCATAGAAGACGCCGTCGACGGCGATGCCTTCGCGCAAGCCCGCGAGCGCGCTTTCCTCGACCTTGCCGTGGACGCGCACGCGGTAGCGCCTGAGCCAACCGGTGGCCGGCAATTCGAGCACGCGCGACAGGCCGCCGTCATTGGTGAGCAGCAGCAGCCCTTCGGTGTTGATGTCGAGGCGACCGATGGTCATCAGCCGCGGCAGTTCGGCCGGCAGCACGTCGAAGACGGTCTTGCGGCCCTCGGGATCGCGGTTGGTGGTGACGACGCCGGCCGGCTTGTGGAACAGGAACAGCCGAGTGCGCTCGATCTTGGGGATTTCCATGCCGTCGAGATGGACGATGTCGTCGGGCATGACGTTGAAGGCCGGCGAGGACAGCACCTTGCCGTTGACCTTGACGCGGCCGGCGGCGATCAGTTCCTCGGCGTCGCGGCGCGAGGCCAGGCCGGCGCGGGCAAGCCGCTTGGCGATGCGCTCGCCGGCTTCCTCAGCGGCTTCGGCGGGACGCGGGCGAGGCTTGAAGCCGCCGCCTGATGCGCCTTGCGGCCGCTCGCCAAAGTCACGCTTGGGGCGATCGCTGAAGTCGCGCTTGGGACGATCCGCGAAGTCGCGTTTCGGACGGTCCGCGAAATCTCGCTTCGGGTGGTCGCCAAAATCACGCTTGGGCCGTTCGAAACGTTTTTCGCCGCCCTCGCCTGACGCGGCCATCGGCCGGTCGCCGCGCGGGGCGTAGGGCTTGCGCGGTCCCTTCTCATAAGGCTTGCCCTCGGGGCGCGGTCCCTTGCGGAACGGCTTTTCGCCGCGCGGGCCAGCGCCCTCGCTCGCCTCACGCGGCAAGTATTCGCGCTTAAAGTCGCGCGCCGGCCGCTCACCGTCCGCTGCCATCGGCCGATCACCACGCGGCGCATAGGGCTTGCGCGGTCCGTCGCGCTTCTCGAAGGGCTTGCCTTCGGGACGCGGCGCCTTGCGGAACGGCTTTTCCGCCCGCGCCACACCAGCCTCACGAGGCCGGTCGCCGCTTTTGAAATTGCGCTTTGGCCGCTCGCCTTCGGCGGCCATCGGCCGGTCGCCACGCGGCGCGTAGGGCTTCTTGGCGCCGAAGGACGGCTTGCCGCCTTTGCTGGCGGCGCCGTCGCGGCTGCGCGACCCCGCGGCTTTCGGACCGCCCCTGACCGGACCCTTTTTAGCCCGGAATTTCTTGTCGTTGTCGTCCATGTGGCCTTTGCCTGTTTGCGCTGCTACAGCGTGGCGCATCCTTTCGGGCGCGCAAAGGACGCTGTAGCACTTTGATTTGGCGCATGATCGTTTCCGAAAACCGAGTCCGATTTTCGAGGTTAGGCGCTAGATAACAGGATCGCTGTCGGGTGGCGAGGAGATAATCGGAATGGAAACCGCGTGAAGCGGCCGGATTTCATGGCATTGGCGCTTGAGGAGGCGGCAGCCGCCGCGCAGCGCGGAGAAGTGCCGGTGGGCGCGGTCATCGCCAGCCGCGGCATCGTCGTGGCAAGAGCCGGCAACCGCACCCGCGAGCTTGCCGACCCGACGGCGCATGCCGAGATGCTAGCGATCCGCCAGGCCTGCGAAAAGCTCGCCAGCGAGCGGCTCACCGGCCACGATCTCTATGTGACGCTGGAGCCCTGCGCCATGTGCGCGGGCGCCATCTCCTTCGCGAGGCTGCGCCGGCTTTATTTCGGCGCCGTCGACGAGAAGGGCGGCGCGGTGGTCAACGGTGTGCGCTTCTTCGCCTCGCCGACCTGCCACCACGCGCCGGACATCTATGCGGGCATGGGCGAGAGCGAGGCATCGCTCATTCTCAAGGATTTTTTCCGCGAGCGGCGCGAGGTCTAGCCACGATTTTTGGACGATGGCGGGACCGAGGAGGCGCGAAAGATAGCTACCGCTGTCGTTGTGCAGCGATGCGCCGAAACCTTACCACCAGTCGAACCAGCCGCCGCTCTTGCTCTTGGCGGCCGCCTCCTTCTTGAGGCGGCGTTCCTTCTTGTACTCGTCCTCGCCGAGTTCGCCCTGCGGCGCTGTGCCGGCTGCGACGCGATAGGCCAGCGGCGGCTCGCTGAGATATTTGCGGGTGTTCGGGTCGCCCTGCTTGCCCTCTGCCATGCGACGCTGGATCTCGGCGGCGCGGCCCTTGTCGGAGTCCTCCGGCGACCAGCGCGGCGGATGGCTCGAAGCCGAGTCCGCCAACGCCTTCTTCACCGCGGTCGGATCGGTCTGCACGTCGTCGACGATCTGCGACTGATAGGACGGATCGTCCTGGTGGGCGGTGGCGTCGGCGCGCAGGCGGGCGCGGCGCTGCTCCGGCGATTCGGGCCAATCGGCGCTCGCCGTCTCGATGCTCTCCTGCGGCGGCGGCAGGTTTTCCTTTTGACCCGGCGCCGGCTTCACCAGATCGGGACGCGGCTTGTAGTCGATCGGATCCTTGCGCTTCGGCGCGATCGAAAAGGCGCTGGAAAGGTCGCCGGCAAGCTGTTCGCCGGCGGTCTTGTCGGTGCCGTAGGTGGGCGAGCTCATGCAGCCCGACAAGGCAAGTCCGGATGCGACCAGCGGCGCCAGCAGTGCGGCGCGCACACAGATTCTCTCGGTCATGCCAAAAAGTCCCACACTAGACAGCCTCTCAATCGCCACCGGCCAAAAGATCCGGTCCCCATCGACGATGCACTTGCGACGGAAATCCGGCGACAATTTGTCGTCCGGAGTTTCGCGTGTTTACCTCAACCACCCGTTAAGGGCAACGCGCCGGCGGATTTGCATTGCCCGGCGTGGCATTTGTGCACTTATTTGATTGGGTGCATGTCGTTTTCCCAAAACCGCGGCACACTTTTGGGCGACATGCACCTAAAGCCGCCCAAGCGCTTTCAGTTCATGCAGCACGGCCGCATCCCTGGCCGAAACATCGGGGAATGCCCCGTCCTGCCCGACATCGGCCGTGTAGCGCCACGACCGCGCGCACTTAACGAGCCCGCGGTCCTCGGCCTTCTCGACCACCACCGCCACGCCCTTGACGTCGTCCAGCGTGAACGCGCCGTCCGGCGCCTTGCCTTTGGCGATGACGAGATCGCTGGTGATCGCCATCTCGGCCATATCGACATCCGATATCGCCGCTTCCAGCGCGGCATCGTCGAGGCTCACGACCGGCACGGCCTCCAGCGAGGAGCCGATCAGTTTCTCGGCGCGCGCGATCTCCAGCGCGCCGGTGACGACGCGGCGCACCTGCCGGACCTTGCGCCATTTCTCGGCCAGCGCCTCGTTGCGCCAGTTTTGCGGAATGACCGGGAACTGGTCGAGATGCACCGAGACGGCATCCGGGTGACGATCGAGCCAGGCCTCTTCCATCGTGAAGGGCAGCATCGGCGACAGCCACTTCACCAGGCATTCGAAGAGGTGACGCACGACCTGCACAGCCGCTTTGCGGCGCAGGCTCGATGGCCCGTCGCAATAGAGCGCGTCCTTGCGGATGTCGAAGTAGAATGCCGAGAGCTCGACCACCATGAAGTCGAGCAAAGCGCGCGTGATGCGCTTGAACTCGAAGGCGTCGTAGCCCTGGCGCACCACTTCGTCGAGCTCGGACAGCCGGTGCAGCATCAGCCGCTCCAGTTCCGGCATCTCATCCAGCGGAACGTCCTCGCCATCGTCGTGGGCAAGCGTGCCCAGCATCCAGCGGATGGTGTTCCTGAGCTTGCGGTAGGCGTCGATATTGGTCTGCAGCACGTTCTTGCCGAGGCGCTGGTCTTCCCAATAGTCGGTCGTCACCACCCAGAGCCGGAGGATATCGGCGCCGGACTGTTTGATGACGTCCTGCGGCACCACGGTGTTGCCGAGCGACTTCGACATTTTCCGCCCCTCTTCATCCATGGTGAAGCCATGGGTGACGACGGTGTCGTATGGCGCCCTGCCCCGGGTGGCGCAGCTTTCGAGCAGCGAGGAGTGGAACCAGCCGCGATGCTGGTCGGAGCCTTCGAGATAGACGTCGGCCGGCCATTTGAGATCCGGACGGTCCTCCAGCGTGAAGACATGCGTCGAGCCCGAATCGAACCAGACATCGAGGATGTCCATCACCTGATGCCATTTCGCGGCATCGTGATTGCCGAGGAAGCGCTCCTTGGCGCCGGGCGCGAACCAGGCGTCGGCGCCCTCGGCCTCGAAGGCCTCCATGATGCGCTGGTTAACCGCCTCGTCCTTCAGCACGTTGCCGTCCACGTCGGCGAAGACGGCGATCGGCACGCCCCAGGCGCGCTGGCGCGATAGCACCCAGTCGGGGCGCTCCTCGATCATGGCGCGGATGCGGTTCTGGCCGGCGGATGGCACGAAGCGGGTGTCGTCGATCGCCTTCAGCGCGCGGCTGCGTAGCGTCGTGCCGTCGCCGAGGTCCTTGTCCATGTAGACGAACCATTGCGGCGTGTTGCGGAAGATGATGGGTTTTTTGGATCGCCAGGAGTGCGGATAGGAATGCTTCAGGCGGCCGCGCGCGAACAGCGCGTTGCGCTTGATCAGTTCCTCGATGACGGCCTGGTTGGCGTTGCCCTTCTTGCCATTGTCGTCGATGACGCGCGCTGCCCCACCTTCGCGGTCCGGACCGAAG
>NZ_RZOJ01000408.1:0-5440 GCF_003998845.1 Mesorhizobium sp. M4A.F.Ca.ET.022.05.2.1
GCCTATCAGGGCCGGCCGGATGCCCCCGCCTCTCTTTCGACAGATGTCGCGCTTTTGAAGGGCGGCCTCGACAGGCTGGCAGCCAACGACATTGCCGGCGCGCGCCAGGTGCGCGAGGTGCTGCCCGCCAATTCGCTCGACCGCCATATATTGGCCTGGGCGATCGCGCTCTATGGTGGCGACCAGGTGCCGAGCGGCGATATCGCCGATGCCGCACAGATGCTGCCGAACTGGCCGGGCACGATCGCGCTGCGCAAGAACAGCGAGCGCGCGCTCTATCGCGAGAACCCCTCGCCGCAGGTCGTGGTGCAGGCGTTCAAGGGCAGCCAGCCGCTGACCCCGGAAGGGGTGATCATCCTTGCCCGCTCCTATGTCGCCATTGGCAACGCCAAGGCGGCGCGCTCAGTGCTGTCGCCGTTCTGGCGAACGGAAAGACTGGAAGCCAAGGACGAGGCGACCATCATCAAGGAGTTCGGCACGCTCATTCCCGCCGCCGACCACCGCTTCCGCATGGAACGCATGTTCTATGCCGATCGGCCTTCCTCGGCGCTGCGCGTGGCAGCGCTCGCAGGCGCCCAGCCGCTGGCCGATGCCTGGACGGCGGCCAGCCGTGGCGACAAGAACGCGGCCAAGCTGCTCAAGTCCGTGCCCGCGGCGCAGCGTCAGGCCGGCTATTTCTTTGCCGAGGCCGAATATCTGCGCAAGCAGCAGAAATTCGCCGACGCCGCCACAGTCGTGATGAAAGCGCCGACCGATCGCGAGGCACTGGTCGATCCCGACGCCTGGTGGGTGGAACGCCGGGTGCTGTCGCGCGAGCTGGTCGACCAGGGCGACATGAAGACGGCCTACAAAATCGTCTCCATGCACGCGGCCGAAAGCCCAGCCAGCGCCGCAGAGGCCGAGTTCCACGCCGGTTGGTATGCGCTGCGCGGCCTCAACGACCCGGCTACCGCGGCTACCCACTTCGCACGCATCGCCGACCTCGCGCAGGGGCCGGTGTCGCTGTCGCGCGCCTATTACTGGCTCGGCCGCGCGGCCGAAGTGGGCGGGCCCGGCGACGCGAAGGCGTATTTCACCCGCGCGGCTGCCTATGGCACCACTTTCTACGGCCAGCTCGCCGGCGAGCGCGTGGGCTTGCGGACTCTCAACATCGCCTATCCGCAGCCAAGTGCCGCCGACCGGCAGAATTTTGCCGGCCGCGAGGCGGTCAGCGCCATCAAGCGGCTGCAGGAGGCGGGCTATGACCGCTATGCCGAGACGCTCTATCGCGACCTTGCCGGGCAGTTGACCAGCCCCGGCGAGCTGGCGCTGCTTGCCGTGCTCGCCGAAAAGCAGGGCAACCATTTCATGGCGCTGAAGGTCGGCAAGATCGCCGCCGCGCGCGGCATCGATGTCGGCGCGCTGTCGCACCCGCTTGGCGTCATCCCCGACACCGCCGACATTTCCGGGTCCGGCAAGGCGCTGGCCTATGCGATCGCGCGCCAGGAAAGCGAGTTCAATGTCGGCGCGATCTCCAGCGCCGGCGCGCGCGGGCTGCTGCAATTGATGCCGGGCACGGCCAGGCAATTGGCGAAGAAGGCCGGGCTGACGTTCTCGCAGACGCGGCTGACCAGCGACGCCGGCTATAATGCGACGCTGGGCGCCGCTTTCCTCGGCGAGCAACTCGACCGCTTCAGCGGCTCCTACGTGCTGACTTTTGCCGGCTACAATGCGGGTCCCAACCGCGCCGCCCAATGGGTGGCCAAATACGGCGACCCGCGCGGCAAGGACACGGATGCCGTCGTCGACTGGATTGAGCGGATTCCCTACACGGAAACAAGAA
The DNA here is from genome assembly GCF_003998845.1 of Mesorhizobium sp. M4A.F.Ca.ET.022.05.2.1. Taxonomy (NCBI): domain Bacteria; kingdom Pseudomonadati; phylum Pseudomonadota; class Alphaproteobacteria; order Hyphomicrobiales; family Phyllobacteriaceae; genus Mesorhizobium; species Mesorhizobium sp. M4A.F.Ca.ET.022.05.2.1. The sequence continues at coordinate 1,823 of NZ_RZOJ01000408.1, forward strand.
GCTACGTGCAGCGCGTGATGGAGAATTACGAGGTCTACAAGATGCGTATTTCCGGGAAGTACGACATCGTCGGAGATCTGGTGAATGGGCGGAGTTGAGTCGCTCCCTTCTCCCACAAGAGAAGAGGGGAACAGCCTCGCTGGATTTGACCGCCCCCCGCCCCCGCCTGTAGCACTCGCGGACGATCCGACAATGGCGAGGAATCGCGTCCGCATGCCAAACGAAGGTTTCTCCGACTTCTTCTATGATGCGCCGGATGGGCTCAGGCTTCACGCGCGACTCTATGGCGGGACCGATTCCCCACATTGGCCTGTCGTCTGCCTGCCCGGCCTCACCCGCAACGCGCGCGACTTCCACGAATTGGCACTGCGCCTGTCGAGCCAAACCGAGCGCAGGGTTGTCGCCTTCGACTATCGCGGGCGCGGGCAATCGGCCTATGACCCTGATATCAGCCATTACACTGTCGGCGTCGAGGCCGGCGATGTCCTGGCCGGGCTGGCGGCACTGGACATCGAGGACGCCGGTTTCATCGGCACCTCGCGCGGCGGGCTGATCATCCATGTCCTCGGCGCGATCGCGCCGGCGGTGCTGAAGGCCGTCGTTCTGAATGACATCGGCCCGGTGATCGAGGCGCCCGGCCTCGCCCATATACGCTCCTATCTCGACGGCGCACCGAAGCCGAGGACGTTTACCGAGGCACTCAGTGCCCAGCGCGGCGTGCATGGCGCAGACTTTCCGGCACTGACCGAAGCGGATTGGGAGCGAATGGTGTCGGCGCTCTATCGCGAGACCGACGCCGGGCTGATGTCGGATTTCGACCCAAGGCTGGTCGATACGCTGGCCGGTCTCGACTTCAGCAAGCCGCTGCCCGATCTGTGGCCGCAATTCGAGGCGCTCACGGCGTTGCCGCTGCTTGCCATACGTGGCGCAAACTCCAAGCTGCTGTCAGCAGCAACGCTTGCGGAGATGCAAAAGCGCCATCCCGGCATGGAAGCAATCACGGTCGAGGGCCAGGGTCATGCGCCGTTCCTCGAAACGGGCACCTTGCCTGTCGCCATCGCCGCGTTCCTGGATCGGGCGGAGCGGAAAATCCAAAAGAAGTAATCCAAAGTTCAAAATCGGCCGATGAGCTATTGCAACAGTATAGAAACACTTAGAAAGGCAATCGCTTCCGGAATTACGGCAACCGGTTCTGAACGTCGGCGCCGCCCCTCATCCCCCTTCGGCACCTTCTCCCAGTGAACGGGGAGAAGGAAACGAGCTAGTTGGCCCTGGAACTTTTCCCGGCTGCTTTCACCGCAGCCGCTTCGCGCTTCGGCTTACGCGCCGGCTTTGAGGATGTGGGCGTGGTCAAGGGCGAAGAAAACATGGAATTTTCCGCGCCCTTCGCCGCCCCGTCGTTGCGCGGCGTTTCCAGCACGAAGACGCAGCCGTCAAGGTCGTTGGTGGCGAGATGCGCGTAGCGCATGGTCATCGACAGCGTCTGGTGGCCGAGCCACATCTGCACGCGCCTGATGTCGATGCCGCCCTGGACGAGTCGCGAGGCGCAGGTGTGGCGCAGTATGTGCGGCACCACCTGTTCGTCGGCGGCAAGGCCAACCTCGCCCTTCGCCTCATTCCAGATGGCGCGGAATTGCGCCTGGCTGAACGTGGTGAAGGGGCCCTTGGGACGGCGTCCCTCGGTGACTGGCAGCTTGATGACTTCCTTGACGCGAGCGGTCATCGGAATGGTCCGGCTGCGACCGGACTTGGTGATCCAGAAGGAGACGCGGTGCTCCTGGATGTCGTTCCAGATCAGGCCGAGCGCCTCGCCGAGGCGGCAGCCGGTGTCGACAAGGAAGACGGCGAGCCGGTAAGCGTCCTCGCTGCGGCTCCTGATCGCCGCAAACAGCCTCGCCTCTTCGTCCTTTTCCAAGAAACGAATCCGTCCCGCCCGCTCCTTCTGGCGGCGGAACTCGGGCAGGCTGTGGATATCCCCCATCTTGTGAGCCTTGCGCAGCAGTTTGCTGAGAGCGGCCATCTTACGATTGATGGTCGCGTTGCTGTTGCCGCGCTGGCGCAGGGTTCCGATAAGGTTGTCCAGGGTGCTCTGGTCAAAGGCGCTGAAACGCTCCCCGAGGAGGATCTCATCGATTTCGCCGATGAAAGAGCTGACATTGTATTTATGTCGCCCATCATCCCAGAGTATATCCCGATATGCTGAAAACAGCTCTCCGACCCGATACGACTTTACTTCTCTTATCTTGTTGTAGCTGTATTTTATTTTTGCAGTCTGAGAAGAAAAGATCGCGAAATGGTCAGAGGGCACCCCCTCTTGAATCGCTTCGTTCGTCATTTTTTGGCCACACCCCCACGTGGATAGGCGACACCTATCCGCTCGGAAGCGTCCTTTCAAGAGTTTAAGTCAGACAAAACGATCTCATCCGCCAGGAGGGCGGATCCCACGAAATCGCTTGAGCAGACTTCAATTCAGCTACCGAACCCCCTTTTCCTTCTGTTGCCCAGCCCAGTCACGAAAACAAAACAGCCCGGGCGTTTGGAGCGCCCGGGCTGGATTTCACCTGTGGACAACCAGTCCTTAGAACGAGCGCTGGAAGCGGACCATGCCGCCGATGGCGTCGTCGTCCTGAGCGTTGGTCCAATCGGAGACGGTATCTTCGCCGACGTTGATGTAGTCGACTTCGGCCGTGATCGTCAGGCCGGGGACGATGTCGTAGGCAATGTTTGCGGCAGCGCCGAAGTTCTTGCCTTCGTCATAAGACAGCTGGGTGTTGAACGAGGTCTTCTCGTTGAACTTGTAGGTGGCGCCGCCCCAGATTGCCCAGTTGCCGCTCCACTGCTTGTAGAAGCCGCGACCGCCAGCGTCGATCGCATTGCCAGCGTCATCCAACAGATTGTCGTCGGTGCCGTAGCCGGCCATGACGAACAGCGAGATCGCGTCGGTGGCGTTGACGTCCAGGCGAACCTTGCCGGCGACTTCCTCGTAGTTGGCGTCATAGGCGACGACGCCGGTGATGGCGCCCCAGCCCTGCGTGTACTTCAAGCCGCCGACGACATGCGGAACGTAGCTGTCGATCGTGCCGACGACGCCCGAGCCTTCTTCGAGCGAGAGGACGGCGGAGAAACCGTTGCCGGCGTCGAAGTAGTACTGGATGACGTTGGTATCGAAGTCACCGTACGGAACCAGCGTATCCTGGATGACGTTGCCGGCGTAGCCGATGAACGTATTGAAGGCCGATTCGTCCTTACCGACGCGGAGGCCACCGAGCTGGATCCAGGCGAAGTTCAGCGAAACGCCCTTGTTGCCGGCCGGGTTGGAGAAGGTCTCATCCGCCAGCGTCGCCGGATTGTCCTCGATGCCGTAGGTGTTGCGGTTGCCGAAGTTGAAGCGGGTCTCGGTGAAGGTCTTCAAGGTGCCGAGCTCGGTCTCCTGGCCGGTCCAGGTCTTCAGCGTGAAGCGGGCCTGCTTGTACCAGGTGTCCTGCTCGTCGCCATCCTGGTGGTCGACTGACGACGCGCCGTCGTACGAGCCGACGTCGCCGAGGCCGATGTCGTAACGGACATAGCCGCCGATGCGCAGGCAGGTTTCGGTGCCGGGGATGTAGAAGTAGCCCGAGC
>NZ_RZOJ01000409.1:0-5415 GCF_003998845.1 Mesorhizobium sp. M4A.F.Ca.ET.022.05.2.1
GCACTGGACTTGAAGGAAGGCGGCCGGCGACGGCCGCCTTCCTTCGCCCTGTGGAAACCGGGCATCGTCCGTATTTGGGGTCGTGCGGTCCGGCAAGCGTGCTTATATGGACGGGAAAAGAGTCTCCGATGCGCTTTCCGCCCGCCTTCCTCGACGAGATCCGCGACCGTGTGCCGATTTCCTCGGTCATCGGCCAGCGCGTCGCGTGGGACAGGAAGAAGACCAATGCGTCGCGCGGCGACTATTGGGCCTGCTGCCCGTTCCATGGCGAGAAGAGCCCGTCCTTCCACTGCGAGGACAAGAAGGGCCGCTACCATTGCTTCGGCTGCTCGGTGTCGGGGGACCATTTCAAATTCCTGACCGAACTCGACGGCATGAGCTTTCCCGAGGCGGTCGAGAAGATCGCCGACATGGCCGGCGTGCCGATGCCGGTTCGCGACGAACAAGAGGAGCGGCGCGAGAAGGAACGCGCCAGCCTGACGGATGTCATGGAGATGGCGACCGCCTTCTTCCAGGAGCGGCTGCAAGGCCCGGAAGGCGCGAAGGCCCGCGCCTATCTGCGCGACCGCGGGCTGACGCCGGCGACACAGCAGTCGTTTCGGCTGGGTTATGCGCCGGACAGCCGCAATGCGCTCAAGGAACATCTTGCCGCCAAGGGCGTGCCGAAGGCCGACATCGAGGCCTGTGGGCTGGTGCGGCATGGCAACGACATTCCGGTCTCCTATGACTGGTTCCGCGACCGCATCATGTTCCCGATCCCGGACTCGCGCGGCAAGATCATTGCCTTCGGCGGCCGGGCGCTGGCGCCCGATGCGCTCGCCAAATACATGAACTCGCCGGACACCGAGCTCTTCCACAAGGGCAACGTGCTCTACAATTTCGCCCGCGCCCGCAAGGCTCTCGCCAAGGGCGGCACCGTCATCGCGGTCGAAGGCTATATGGACGTGATCGCGCTGGCGCAGGCCGGCTTCGAGAACGCCGTGGCGCCGCTCGGCACAGCGCTCACCGAAAACCAGCTGGAGCTTCTGTGGCGCATGGCGCCGGAGCCGGTGCTCTGCTTCGACGGCGACAAGGCCGGGCTGAAGGCGGCGTGGCGGGCCGCGGATATGGCGCTGCCGGCCGTCCAACCTGGTCGCTCGGCGCGCTTTGCGCTGCTGCCGGAAGGAAAGGATCCCGACGATCTGGTCAAGGCCGAGGGGCCGGACGCTTTCCGCGCCGTGCTCGCCGACGCGCGGCCGCTGGTCGACCTTTTATGGATGCGCGAGACGGCGGGCGGCGTCTTTGACACCCCCGAGCGGCGGGCGGAACTCGAAAAGACGTTGCGCGAGTTGACCAGTCGCATCCGCGACGAGAGCCTGCGCTATCACTATCAACAGGAGATGCGCGAGAGGGTGCTGAGCTTCTTCGGCTCGCAGCGCGGCCCGCGGCAGGGCCGTCATGATGGCGGTCGACCGGGCGAGCGCGGCCAGGGCAAGGCTGCGGCACCCGGCGGACAATTCGCCAAGGGTGGCGGCGGCCGCATCGCGATCACCGAGAGCCTCGGCCAGTCGGCGCTGGTCAAGCGCGGCGAGGGCATGTCGGTGCGCGAGGCGACGATCATCGTGGCGCTGATCAACCATCCGGCGCTGATCGACGAGAATTTCGCTCACGTCGAATTCCTCGACCTTGCCAACAGCGATCTGAGGCGGCTGCATGCCGCCATCCTCGATGCCATGGCGCATGACATGGCCAATGATCGCGGCGCCGTGATCGCGACGATCGAGCGTGCTGGCTGCGGCGAGGTTTGGGAGCGCGCGGTGGCGCTGATCAAGCGCGCCAGGCAATGGCCGGCGCTGGAGACCGCCGCGCTCGAGGATGCCCGCGATGCCTTCAACCAGGCGCTGCACTTGCAGCGCAGCGCGCGCACCTTACATAGAGAACTGAAACAGGCGCAGGCAGCGCTCGACGCGGATCCATCGGACGAAAATTTCCGGCATCTGGTCGAGATTCAGGCGCAATTCAACGATGTGCAGGCAACGGAAGCGCTGATCGAAGGGTTCGGCGTGTCCTCGGGCAGGGTTGGACGCGTATAGGGTCCAACCTCGTCCAGGGAGCGAAATGGAAATGTCCCCGCGTCGAATCGACGCCTCTAAGTCGGGTAATTGATTCGCTTTTTTCATGCGAATCATGCGAGAGGCGCTTGACCTTCTGGCAGAATGGCGGAATCAGGACGATTCGAAATATTAACCCGTGCCAGGCGTCGACGGGAAAATTGAGCGATGCCGGGTACTGGTCACTGGACGGGCAAAAGGCCTGCCACAGATATCAGGGTTAATCTGGACTTAACGAGAGATGCGGTTACTGGCCCGGTGAAGAGCGTTCTGGTGCGAGCGCATCCGATTTGACCGGCACTGCAGCTTACGCGGCTTCGCTAGAAAGCCGCTTGGAGACGACAAAGAATGGCGACAAAGGAAAAGGAAGAGGTCGAGACCGAACGTGAAGGCGCCACTGATGGCCCTCTGCTCGACCTTTCCGATGATGCTGTCAAGAAGATGATCAAGGCCGCCAAGAAGCGCGGCTACGTCACGATGGACGAGCTGAACTCGGTGCTGCCTTCGGAGGAAGTGACCTCCGAGCAGATCGAGGACACGATGGCGATGCTTTCCGACATGGGCATCAACGTCGTCGAGGACGACGAGCAGGGCGAGGAACCCGAAGGCGGCGACTCTGGCGCCGACGCCGAGGAAGATGCCAATGAGCTCGCCGAGCAGACCGGCACGGCGGTCGCCACCACGACCACCAAGAAGGAGCCGACCGATCGCACCGACGATCCGGTGCGGATGTATCTGCGCGAGATGGGCTCGGTCGAGCTTCTGTCGCGCGAGGGCGAAATCGCCATCGCCAAGCGCATCGAGGCCGGCCGCGAGACGATGATCGCGGGCCTGTGCGAAAGCCCGCTGACCTTCCAGGCCATCATCATCTGGCGCGACGAGCTCAACGAATCGAAGATCCTGCTGCGCGAGATCATCGACCTGGAAGCCACCTATGCCGGGCCGGAAGCCAAGCAGGCGCCGGTGGTCGAGCGGATCGAGGAAGCCCCCAAGGCCGAGGAAAAGCCGCGCGGCCGCGCCGCCGCGCGCGAAGAAGAGGACGACATCACCAATGTCGGCGCCGACACCCGCGGGCTGGAAGAGGACGAGGACGACGAGGACGAGGCGAGCCTGTCGCTGGCGGCGATGGAAGCGGAACTGCGTCCGCAGGTGATGGAGACGCTCGACGTCATCGCCGACACCTACAAGAAGCTCCGCAAGCTGCAGGACCAGCAGGTCGAGAACAGACTGGCCGCCGCCGGCACGCTGTCGCCAAGCCAGGACCGCCGGCTGAAGGAGTTGAAGGACCAGCTGATCAAGGCGGTGAAGTCGCTGTCGCTCAACACGGCGCGCATCGAGGCGCTCGTCGAGCAGCTCTACGACATCAACAAGCGGCTGGTGCAGAACGAAGGCAAGCTGCTGAGGCTCGCCGAGAGCTATGGCGTGCGCCGCGAGGAATTCCTCAAGGAGTACCAGGGCTCCGAGCTCGACCCGAACTGGACGCGCTCGATCGCCAACCTGACCTCGCGCGGCTGGAAGGAATTCACCAAGAACGAGAAGGACGCGATCAAGGACCTGCGCGCCGAGATCCAGAACCTCGCCACCGAAACGGCGATCTCGATCCTGGAATTCCGCAAGATCGTCAACCAGGTGCAGAAGGGTGAGCGGGAAGCCGCCATCGCCAAGAAGGAAATGGTCGAGGCGAACCTTCGCCTCGTCATCTCCATCGCCAAGAAATACACCAACCGCGGCCTGCAGTTCCTCGACCTGATCCAGGAAGGCAATATCGGCCTGATGAAGGCGGTCGATAAGTTCGAATACCGCCGCGGCTACAAGTTCTCGACCTACGCGACATGGTGGATCCGGCAGGCCATCACCCGCTCGATCGCCGACCAGGCGCGCACCATTCGCATTCCGGTGCACATGATCGAGACGATCAACAAGATCGTGCGCACCTCGCGCCAGATGCTGCACGAGATCGGCCGCGAGCCGACGCCGGAGGAACTGGCCGAGAAGCTCGCCATGCCGCTGGAAAAGGTGCGCAAGGTGCTGAAGATCGCCAAGGAGCCGATCTCGCTCGAAACGCCCGTGGGCGACGAGGAGGATTCGCATCTCGGCGACTTCATCGAGGACAAGATGGCGATCCTGCCGATCGATGCGGCGATCCAGGCCAATCTGCGCGAGACGACGACCCGCGTGCTCGCCTCGCTGACGCCGCGCGAGGAACGTGTGCTGCGCATGCGCTTCGGCATCGGCATGAACACCGACCACACGCTGGAAGAGGTCGGCCAGCAGTTCTCGGTCACCCGCGAGCGCATCCGCCAGATCGAAGCCAAGGCGCTGCGCAAGCTCAAGCACCCGAGCCGGAGCAGAAAACTGCGGAGCTTCCTGGATAGCTGATACCGGCTTGGACATATCTTCGAAAGGGCGCCTTTGGCGCCCTTTTTTCGTGGAGACATGGACGATGGCGGCCCAGCGGCAGGCTCTTGCCGCCTCGGTCTTTCAGGCGGATAATTTCCACGTCGGATGCGTTTTCCGGGCGACAAACCGGATGCCCGCCCCGGTGGAAGGTCCGCGACCTTAACGCCGTGCTCCGTGGCGCCGGAGGAGGTGTGCCATGACGACTTACATCATGCTGCTCAACTGGACCGAGCAGGGTGCCAGAAATGTGCGCGAGTCACCGAAGCGGCTCGACGCCGCCAAGAAGCAGCTGGGCGACATGGGTGGATCGTTCAAGGCGTTCTACCTGACCATGGGCGAATGCGACATGGTGGCCGTCGTCGAGGCGCCGGACGATGCGGTGCTCGCGCGCTTCGCGCTGATGCTGGCGGTGGGCGGCAGTGTAAGGACGCGAACCCTGAAGGCATTCCCGGAATTCGCCTATCGCGAGATCATTACCTCACTGGGATGAATCGCGGCCCGGGTGAATCCGGGCTAGTCCTCACCGCATGTTCAAGCGCGGCGTGCCCGAGCGGTTCACACGGCGCGGCTTAGGCTGTTGTCTTATGCATGTCGATGTCCCAAAACCGCTGCGCACTTTTGGGCGACATGCACTGGGGCATTGCCGGATCGTGCGGGAGGTCGCGCCTCGACATGTCCAAGCCATCGCTCACCGTCTGGTACAACACGCGCTGCCCGGTCTGCGATGCCGGCATCAGCAGGCAGAAGCGGCGACTGGTCGAGGCGGTCAAGGCGGGCCGGATCAAGTTCCGTGACATCAATCTCGAGCCGTCGGCGCTTGCCGGATACGGCGCCTCGCTGGGGATATCCGCCGCCGCCTGCATGCCACCGACGCGGAGGGCAGGCTGCTGGTCGGCGCCGACGTCGCGATCGCGGTGTGGCGGAG
>NZ_RZOJ01000040.1:0-28449 GCF_003998845.1 Mesorhizobium sp. M4A.F.Ca.ET.022.05.2.1
ATTCACGAACGCGGCGAACGATTTCCTTGGTTGAAATGCCGTAGCGGTCGTGAAGCGTCGGCAGCGCGCCGGCGTCCAGAAACTCGTCGGGCAGGGCAATCTGCCGAAAGACGGGTGTGACGCCCTCCCGCATGAGCAGGGTGGCGACGCCTTCACCCAGTCCGCCTATTACGGTGTGGTTTTCCGCCACCACCACCAGACGTCCAGCTTGGCGCGCGGCCGCGAGAATTTTCTCATTGTCCAACGGCTTAATCGTCGGCACATGTAGCACCGCGCTGCTTATGCGGTCCGCTTCGAGAGCCGTCGCCGCCTCAAGCACACGCATCGTCATCAGGCCGCTCGAAATGAACAGCACATCCGCGCCTTCACGCAGCAGCCGTGCCTTGCCGATCTCGAACTTATAATCATACTGGTCGAGCACGATCGGAACCTTGCCGCGTAGGAGCCGCATATAGACCGGGCCTTTGTGGTCCGCGATTGCCTCTGTGGCCTGCTCGATATCGATCGCGTCGCATGGATCGATGATCGTCAGGTTCGGCATGCCGCGGAAGATTGCGATGTCCTCCGTCGCCTGATGGCTGGGACCGTAGCCGGTGGTCAGTCCCGGGAGGGCGCAGACAATCTTGACGTCCAGCCTTTCCTCCGCAATTGCCATGCAGATGAAGTCGTAGGCGCGACGCGAGGCGAAGACGGCATAGGTCGTGGCGAAAGGCGTGAAGCCTTCGCGCGCCAGTCCGGCGGCAGCGCTCATCAGAACCTGCTCGGCCATGCCCATCTGAAAAAATCGGTCCGGATGTTCCTGAGCGAAGACGTGAAGGTCGGTGTATTTCGCAAGATCGGCGGAGAGCCCGACGATTTCGCGCCGCTGATGCGCCATCTTGGCCAGCCTGTGGCCGAACGGCGCGCTACGCGTCGCAAAGCCGTCCGGAGCTATCGAAGCGATCATCGCCGACGTGGTCTTGCGCTCGCCCGCCTTGACCGCGCGCCGCGGCACGAATTTTGACAACCTCACTGCGGACGTCCCTTCTCCAGGGCCTCAAGCGCCAGCGTCCATTCATGCGGCTCGACGCGGATGAAATGCGTGATTTCGCGGGCCTCCAGGAAAGGCACACCCTTTGCCATGCGCGTGTCGCAGACGATGATGCGCGGACGCGGCTCCTTGAGGTCTCGGGCAATGTCGAATGCTGCGCGGACCGCCTCGATGTCGTTGCCGTCGACACGCTGCGCGTGCCAGCCGAACGCCTCGAATTTGTCGGTCACCGGCTCGGAGGACAGGGTCGCCGTCGACGGGCCGTCAGCCTGCTGGTTGTTGAAGTCGACGATGGCGATGAGGTTGTCGAGCTTGTGGTGTGCGGCCGACATCGCGGCTTCCCAGGTCGAGCCCTCGCCGAGCTCGCCATCGGACAAGAGATTGTAGACGAAACTGTCGCTCTGCTTGCGCTTCAGTCCCAGGCACATGCCGACGGCGATGCCGAGCCCGTGGCCGAGCGATCCGCCGGTGATTTCCATGCCGGGCGTATAGGCCGCCATCCCGGACATCGGCATGCGGCTGTCGTCGGTACCATATGTCTCGAGCTCTTCCTCCGGTAGCACGCCCGCCTCGATCAGCGCGGCGTAGATCGCGATCGCATAATGCCCGATCGACAGCAGAAAGCGGTCGCGGCCTTCCCATTGCGTGTCATCGGGCCGGTAGCGAAGCGCATGGAAGTAAGCGACCGCGAGCACATCGGCGATACCGAGCGCTTGTCCGACATAGCCCTGGCCCTGGACTTCGCCCATGCGCACGGCATGCCGGCGGATGCGATAGGCGCGTTCGGCAAGGCTGACATTGCTGCCCGCGCGCGGCATCTCGAATTCTGCCGCTCCCTCAGCCATGGATCAGCATCCCGCCATTGACGTCGATCACGGCGCCGGTGATGTAGCTGGCCAGATCCGACGCGAGAAACAGATAGGCGCCGGCCACGTCGCGCGCGTCGCCCAGCCGACTGAGCGGAATCCCCTTGATGATGTCGGCGCGCATGGCCTCGGTCAGCTTGCCGCCGGTGATGTCAGTCTGGATCAGGCCTGGCGTGACGCAGTTGACGCGGATGCGGTCGGGTCCGAATTCGCGCGCCATCGCCTTTGCCAAGCCGAGCACGCCCGCCTTGGCGGCGGAGTAATGCGGGCCGCCGAAAATGCCGCCGCCGCGTTGCGCGGAAACCGATGACATGCAGATGATCGAGCCGCCGCCATTTTCGCGCATGTGTGGAATGAAGGCCTGGCTGAGATAGAGCACGCCGCGCAGATTGACGTCGAGGATGCGATCCCAGTCGGCCGGGCTGATCTCCAGTGTCTTGACCGGCTGGGTGATGCCCGCATTGTTGCAAAGCACATCGATCTTGCCCAAGGCTTCGGTGACTTGCACAGCCGCCCTCTTGCAAGCGTCGCGGTCGGCGACATTGCATGCAAGGCCGATATGGTCGCCTCCGAGCGAAGCGGCGGCGTCACGCGCTTGCCCCTCATCGAGGTCAAGAATCGCGACGCGCGCCCCATGCTCGGCCATCAGCGTTGCCGTGGAGCGGCCGATCCCGCGTGGGCTCGCGGCGCCTGAAATGACCACAGCCTTGCCCTTCAGCAACATGTCGAACTCTCCTGCTATTTCCAATCTCTTTGGCGGATGATCTAGAGCCGGTAGAACCGGGCGGCGTTGTCGTGGAACAGCGCGAGCCGCTCTTCACGCGAATAATGTCGCGTGATCTCCTTGAAGGCGTTCACGATGGCATCGAAGCTCGAGAACAGCTTGTCGACCGGGAAGTTCGTCGCAAACATCGATCGGTGGATGCCGAAGGCGGCGATCGCCTCCTCGACGTAGGGACGGATCGACGCCGTCGTCCATGTCCAGTCGCCCATGCCGAGACCCGAGATCTTGCAGGCGACGTTCGGCGCCTGCGCCAGCTGGCGCATGCCCTTCTTCCAGGCGTCGAAATGCTCGGGTCCGTCGACCTGCATGCCGGTATGGTTGAGAATGATCTGCACGTCGGGAAAGGCGCGCGCCAATTCAAGAAATTCGCCCATCTGCGGATAATAGAGCTGCAGGTCAAAACTCAGCCCGCGCTTCGCCAGCTCTCGGAAGCCACGCCGCCATTCGGGTGTCCGGCTGACCTCCGGCCGCGCCAGATAGGTCTTTGCGGGATCGGCATGATAATTCATCGACTGCCGGATGCCGCGGAAGTTCCGATATTCCATGTGCCGGTCGAGAAGGTCGCCGACATCGGGTTTGGACAGGTCGGCGTAGCCGACGATGCCATGAGGAAAGCCCCGCTGGTCGGCGATGCCTTGCAGCCAGCGCGTCTCCCCGACCGGATCGGCCGGATTGAACCCGACGTCCAGGTGCACCGATTTCACCAGGTTCTGGTTCCTGGCGTCTTCCAGATAATCGTCGATCAGATAGCTCTTGCGGATCGCCTCATAGTCGCCGAAGGCGGCCGGCTTAACGCCATCGGTCAGCCATGGATAATAGTGGGTCTCCAGATCCCAAAGGTGATGATGCGGATCGATGAAAGGCAGTTCGGCCACGGTCGGGGTCCCTCGCTTGCTGCTGGACCCGCCGGCCTCGCCGGCGGGTCCGTTCGAAGGCGGTCAGTTGCTCGGGGGGAAAACGCGGGCGATAACCTTCTTCGCCTCGGGACTGTCGACCTTGTCGGCGGTGACCAATGGCATCACCAGAGCCAGATCCTGGGTCACCTTGCCTCCCGTCAGGGCGTTGTAGACTTGCTGGGTGCCGTCGATTCCTTGGCCGACCGCTTCCTGGAAGAAGATGCCCTGGATCGCCCCCTTCTTCAGCAGCGCAATGGTGGTGGGCGAGCCATCGGCGACGGTGATGCCAACTTTGCCGGTGAGGCCTCGGGTCTCGACCACCTTTGCGGCACCGCTCCCGGCCTCATCATACATGCCGTAGATTGCCTTGACGTCGGGATGTGCAGTCAGCAGGTCGTTTGCCTGAGTGACAGCCTCATTGATGGTGAGGCCCCGGGTTTCAAGCATCTGGACCAGGTCGCAGCCGTCTGCCGCGAACGCCTCCTTGGCGCCCTTGAGATACTTCTGCGCATTCTCCCGGTCCTGCGGCAGCGACAGCATGCCTACCTTGTTGCCGCCGCGCTCCTTGGCGAGATCGCAGGTGAATTTCCCTTGCGCCTTGCCGGTCTCATAATTGTTTGCGGTGACAGAAGATGTGTAGTTGGTTAGTCCCGGCTGCGGACCGATGCCGGCGAAGGCGATCGGCACCTTCTGCTTTTCCAGATAATTGAGCAGCGGCGGCGTCGATGTCGAACTGACCGGACCGATCACGATTGCCGCGACCCCCTTTGTCACGGCCGTCCGCGCATTGTCCATCTGCTTGGCGGGTGAGTTCTCAGAGGTGTACTCGACATAGTCCATGCCGAGTTCCTTGGCCTTCTCCTTCACGCCGTAGCCGACCCATTGCCAGTAGGAGATGTCCAGCGAAGGCGCGATATAGGCGACGGTCTTCTTGTCCTCGGCATATGATGCGCTGGACAAGGCGGACGCCGCCAGTGCTGCAATCAGGATGCTCTTCAACTTCATCTTGGTTCCTCCCGTTGATGATCTAGAGTCGGTTCTTGTTGCTGAAGCGGTCGATCAGGACCGCAAGCAGGATCGCGGCGCCGGTGACGGAGCCTTGCCAGAAGCTGTTGACGCCGATGAGGTTCACGCCGTTCTGGATGCAGGTGATCATCAGCGCGCCGAGCACCGCGCCGATCGCGCTGCCGGTTCCGCCAAAGAGGCTGGCACCGCCGATGACGACCGCGGCAATCGCCTGCAGCATCAGGCTGGCGCCGGCCGTTGCCTCGGCATTGAGGATGTAGCTCGCCGTCAGCAGCCCGGCGAACGAGGCGAGCAGGCCGGAAATGACATAGGCGGCGAATTTGATGCGAAGCACGGGAATGCCGAGCAGCCGGGCTGCAGTCGCCGATGACCCGACAGCATAGAACCAGCGGCCCAGCACGACCTTGCGCAGCACATATTCCAGCACGACCATCAGGACGATGCAGAACAGAAGATGGTTGGGAACGCCGGGGACGATCTCGCCGGAGTTAAGCAGCCAGAAATCCGGCGCACCAATCGGCATCGAACGACCGTTGGTGACGATGAAGGCCAGGCTGCCCGCCACCGCGTAGGTGATGAGGGTGACGACGAAAGGAGCGAGCCTGACGACAGTGACGAGAAAGCCGTTGATCGCGCCGAATACCAGCCCCACGGCCAAGCCTGCCACGCTGGCGGTAAGATCGTCCGCTCCATTGGCCATTGCCAGCGCCGTGACCATTCCAGTCAGCGAGAACACCGAGCCGACCGAAAGATCGATGCCGCCGGTGACCACGACCAAGAAGACGCCGAGCGACATGATGATGAGCGGCGCCGCAGCCTGGATGATGTTTTGGACGTTGCCCATGCTGAGCGCCGCGGGGACGAATATGCCCACCGCCAGCAACAGGACGACAATCGCGCCGGCGATTGCGGCCTCGGTGCGGTAGGACAGAAGAATCCCGGGCGCGCGGGTCCTGGCGGCCCGAGCCTTCTTGGCCGTCGCGGCGCCGTTGGTTGCGTCGGTCATGCTGCCATCCCCGTCAGCTCGGCGAGCCCGTCTTCGGTGAAGCGCTCGTCCGGCAGAAACCCCTTCGGGCGCCCCTCGGTGTCGAAGGCGAAGATCACATCGCATAGCTCGAGCAGCTCGACGTTCTCGGTCGACCACCAGACAATGATTGCTCCCGTATCCGCCATCTCGCGGATCAGCGCGTAGATGTCGTGCTTGGTGCCGATGTCGACGCCGCGCGTCGGCTCTTCCAGCACCACCATGCGCAGCGGCAATCCGAGCCAGCGCGCAACGATCAGCTTCTGCTGGTTGCCGCCGGACAGCGACGCCGGAAGGTCCCAGATCGAACCCGCCTTCAACTTGAGCGCCGAAACCAGATCGGAACATTCCTGCCGTTCGGCGGCGCCGACGATCCGCCGGTTGTCGCGAACCCTGCGCGCGGCAAGCACGTTGTCGACGATCGGAAGCTGCGAAAGGATGCCCTTCGCTGCCCGGTCACCCGAGACGAAGCCGATGCCCGCGCGCGCCGCCGCGGCCGGGGAGGGGAAGCCATCTGCGAGACCCTCGCCGGAGAGGCGCCAGCCGGCGCCCTCTCCCGCGCCGACGAGGGGATCGATCAGGCCCGTCGGACCCGCCGGTGCGCCGGCCAGCCCCAAGATGGTGCCGGGCCAGATTTCCAAAATGGCGCCGTCGGGCCCCAGCAACTCCACCGGCGTACCCTCTCGGCTGCGCTCCCGCCGCTTGAGCTGCGCGCCGGAACGGTGGGTCGATTGCCCCATCTGCTGGATGATCTCGGCGTCGCTCAGCGAGGCAAGCGGCGTCCCATTCGCCACAGTGATGCCGTCCCGCAGGATGGTGCAAACATCGCAGAGCTCGCGGATTTCCCGCATCCTGTGCGAGACGAATACGATTCCGATACCCTCGTCGCGCGCCAAACGCTTCAGCACGGAGAAAAGCTTGGCCGTCTCGCCTGCGGTCAGGTTGGCGGTGGGCTCGTCGAGAAGCAGCACTTCGGCGCCCGTTGAAAGCGCGCGAGCGATCTCCACGATTTGCCCTTCATGCAGGGACAATTTGGCCGCCGGGAGGTCCACGATCTCCTCGCCGATCGCCGCATCGATCAGGCGTAGCGCATTGAGCGCGATGTCGCGCATGCGGCGGCGGCTGCTCTGCGACAGGCCGGACTTCGCATGCACGATACCGATGTTTTCCGCGACCGACAGTTCGGGCAGCAGCGCCAGCTCCTGATGCACCACCGCTATGATCGGGCCGCCCCGGCCGAGCTTTGCCGACGTGAAGGCGACCTCGCCGGCATCGCGGGAGGTAAGGCCTGTGATGATGCGGATGAGGGTACTCTTGCCGGCGCCGTTGCCGCCCAGCAGCGCATGTATTTCACCTGCCCAGACCTGAAAGCTCACGCCGCGCAGGACGCGGGTTGCGCCGTAGCTCTTCTCGACATTGGCAGCGTCGATCAGAGGCGTCCTGATCGATACCTGTGCGGCCGCGCTCACATTGCCGGCGACGCCCAGGCCCTGGGCCGTTTCCATCCTGCATCTCCTCCCGAGATCGCAGGGATGATGCGACCGATTGACATTCGGCTCAATTCTCGTTTCTTAACATTCTGTGTAGCTGAACTTAACTGACGATCACGATATGTCGGACATCAAGTTCAAGTCGATGGCGCATTTCGAAGCCGTTGCGCGCCTCGGCGGCGTGGCGAAAGCGGCGCAGGAATTGCAGGTGACGCCTTCGGCCGTCAGCCAGCAACTGCGCTTGCTCGAGCACCAGTTGGGCGTGCGGCTGTTCCAGCGCGAAAAACGCCACCTTTCCCTGACGATCGACGGGGAGCGGCTCTACCAGACCACCACGCAAGCCTTCGAATCCATCCGCGAGGTTCGAAACGCCATCGTTCGGCAGCGCGAGAGCTTTCAACTCAGCCTCCGGGTCAGCCCGTCCTTTGGCGAAAAATGGCTGGCGCCGCGGTTGGCTGAATTCAGCAAGGACTATCCGACCTGGAATCTGCGGGTCGACGCGACGCCCAATTTTTCGGATTTCGAAACCGAGGTCATTGATCTCGATCTTCGCTACGGCGACGGGGGCTGGGCCGGCCTTTATTCGGATTGCGTGGTCAACGACCTGATCCTGCCGATGTGCTCGCCTTCTTATCTCAACGAACTGCAGAGGCTTTCATCCGACCCGCGCGAGCAGCTGCGCCAGGCAAGACTGATCGACAGCGTGAAGGCCTATTTCCGCTGGGATTACTGGCTGCCGCGTAACGGTGTCCAGGGCGCGCGCATGACCTATCCCTATCGTTTCGACCGCTCCTCGATGTCGGTTCAGCTGGCGAAGGATGGAGCGGGCGTGGTTCTGGAAAGCACGTCAATCGCGTTCGAGGACCTTGTTTCGGGCGCTTTGGTGCCCGTCTCGACCGAGTTCGACGTGATAGAGTTCCCCGGATACTGGCTTGTCTGTCCTTCGCGGCATATGAACCGGCGCGCGGTGCGCCTGTTTTCGGAATGGGTGTCGCGGGTCGGCAGGCGCGACACGGACCGCGCCCGGCATTTTATGTCCGAGTTGGGACTGCGCATATCGTTTGAACGACGGCCTCATTTCGGACTGCGGGATGACAAGCCCGCGGCCATGGCTTGAAGAAGGATATCTGGCACTCTTGCTGGATGCGGCACGCCTGAGGATTGGAAGCGCCGATCGCGCCTGGCCTCTTTTCGACCAGATCCATCTCTTCCAAATGTCGTGAGCTGCTCGGCTCAGTGCAATCGTGCCAACCATTGCCAGCTGTGCCTCGGGCGTAATCGCCTAGGAACCTGAACACCGGCGATACCTATTGATTTCCAGGCTGCGGAGCTCCTCCACAACCCAAGTAGGCCTCCCAAGAGAACCTGCGACTGGGCTTGGCTAACGACCGGCTTGCAAATCCCATCCGTGCGCGTTAGTGTATGCAGAATTCAGTATGCAGTCGAAGGCTGGCAGGTATGAGATCTCAGACGGTGGCCTCAACTTCGAAAGACGAGCAACAGCCAGGAGACCGGGCAGGTGTGGATGCCGACACCTTTCGTGGCATATTCGGTGGCTTTCCCAGTGGCGTAACCATCGTCTCCGCAACCGACTCCGGTGGGGCACCGGTCGGGTTGACCGTTAGTGCAGTGATGTCCCTGTCGCTGAGCCCCCCGCAGCTGGTCATATGTCTGCAATCGTCAAAATACACGCTTCAGGTCATCCGGGCCCAGAAGCGTTTCGCGGTGAATTTTCTGGCCAGTGATCAGTCGTGGATCTCAGATCAGTTCGCGTTCGGGCAGGGCGATAAGTTCGGCGGAATAGATTGGGCCTTTGGGGAAACCACGGGTGCTCCCGTGATCAAGGACGTGCGAGCATATGCGGAATGTCAGGTGGATTCCCTGATTGAATCCGGCGACCATACGATTGTCGTTGGGCGCCTCGTCGCCGGCGGCACAGCCGATGCTTCTCCTTTGGTTTATCACGCTCGCAATTACGCTTTGCTTTCGGCCCATCCTGGAAGCTCTCGCAAGGCACCTTCGGACCGGCCCAACAACAAGTAGGCGCACAATCGCCGCATCGCATCGCAACTAGGCACAGGTTGTGCCGAACCACGGATTTGAGCGACGGTCGGCTTTCATGACCAACATGGCGCCGCCGCCGTTTAGGTAGGGAGCACAGTTTGACCGTGCAGGAACTCAAAGTGAATGCAGCGCTTGGCGTACAGGCTTACACGACGGTCAAGAGTCTGATCATCGAGGGCAATTTGCGACCCGGTGAACTGATCTCCGAAAGCGACCTTGCAAAGCGTCTGGACATCGGCGGACCGCTGATCAGGGCGGCGTTGGAGCGATTGGTTGAAGATGGTCTCGTCAATCAAGTAGACGCGGAATTCCTGCAGGTGGCGGCGCTCGACAGAAAATACATCGACGATGTCTACCAGGTAACCAAGGCGCTTGAGATACAAGTCGCAGTACAGTCGATGGACCGCATACCGGCAGACGCGATCGAGGCGTTTGCGATGGTGCTCGAAAACATCCGGCCGGACATAGAAGCGGGCAAGCCGTATCCGGTTCGCGAGGCCTATGAGCATCTGCAGCGCATGTTCCTCACATATTGCGAGAACGATCTTATCTGCTTGATACTGGCACGGCTTCAGGATCATCTGACCCGCGTCAGGCTAGCCAGTCGCGCCACCGATGACCGCCAATGGCTGCACATAGAATATTGGGTCATGAAGGACGAACTCGATGCGCTTCGTGCGCGCGACGTCAACAGGCTGACCACAACGCTTTCCGCGCACATGGACATGTTCCGGCGCTGGATACTCCAAAGCTGGATCTCACCCGATCAAGTCGAGAAAGGCTGACGGCTTTTCGCAGGGCAAAACCGCGCTGCCGTCAACACACAGGTCCGGCCGGTCACCAATCGGGCCTCCCCGGCGTCGTTTCCTTCCTGCTTCACATCGTCGAGCTTTAAGGGATCTCCATGGAAGCGCCCGGAGCGAGATTCCTGGCTGTGGCTGTTGAGAACCGATGCTGCCCGCCGGCGTCCTCAACATAGCTCATGACGGACGAGACTCCTCAAGAGGCAAGTCTTCTTGCAAATGGCAGCCCCTATGCTCGATCCATCGCCAGTCACGATCGCGACCTCGTGACGTGGTTCGCTGCCCTGTCCACAGGCGGGTCTTGGGAAACGCTCACAACTCGAATGGAATGAACACGCTTCCGGCCTCGGCTGACCGGAGCGCAGTGAACATGAAGCCAACGCCCCGTGCCCCGTCGTGAACGGTGGGGAAGTCTCCATTATGGGGCGTATTTCGACCTTCCGAAATTGCTCGCGCCACCGCTGAATAAATGTTGGCGAACGCCTCGAGATAACCTTCGGGATGGCCGGCAGGAATTCTGGAGGCCGCTTTCGCTCCGGCGCTGACGCCCGCGCCGCCGCGGGCAAAGACAACCGGCTGCTGCCCGGATGCGGTAAAGGTGAGTTGTTCGGGATGCTCTTGCTGCCAAGCGATCGCGGCATCGGATCCGAACACACGCAGCGCAAGGCCATTTGGACAGCCGTGAGCTATCGAAGTGGTCCAAAGGGCTCCGCGGGCGCCACCTTCGAAGCGTAGCAACATGTTGACATGGTCGTCGAGCGGATTGCGCAAGCTGGCCAAATCCGCAGCGAGCGCTTCGACGCGGAGCCCGCTGACATATTCGGCCAGATGGAATGCATGCGTCCCAAGCGACGCCACGACACCGAGGGCCCCTGTCTTGGTCTGGTCGTGCTGCCATTCCTTCTTGCCGAAGGCCTGCGTCTGGTACTGATGCGCATACTCAACCTGCACGGATAGGACCTGGCCCAGTCTGCCCCCGGCGATCATGTCCCTTGCCATCCGCACCATGGGATAGCCCGAATAGGTGTATGTCACGGCAAGCAATCGACCAGTTTCCGCCACCCTTGCGCTCAGGGCGCTGGCATGCTCGCGGCTCACCACTAGGGGCTTGTCACAGATCACGTGGATGCCCTTGGCAAGAAACGCATCGGCAATTTCATAGTGGGTTTCGTTGAACGTACAGATCGTGACGGCGTCGATGCCGTCCGGGCGCTCAGCCTCGCGAGCAGCCATTTCGGTGTGGTCCGCATAGGCCCTTTGGGGATCGATGAAGAGGTCTCGCGCGACCTGTCTGGTCCGCTCCAGGTTGCGCGAGAAGACGCCCGCGACCAGCTCCCAACGACCGTCCAGGCGCGCTGCCGACGCGTGGCTGGGGCCGATCGAACTGCTGCCGCCTCCCCCCACCATGCCCAGCCGCAGCCTTCGTCCGAATGTATTTGTGTCCGTCATCGGAGTCTCTCCAGTTGGATTTTCAATCGCGATCGATCGAGAACAGGCCCCGCACAGCAGGCGCCCGAGCGCTTTAACCGGGCGGGAACGCGGGGCTCAGCATGCATCGCGGCATATGCTCTCCCTCATCAGGCGTGGCGTTAGAACGCGAGCTTCAGTTATCGACTAACGGGAGTGATTGTGTATTCAGTATTCAATCCGAATGGGCCTCACTGTCAAGTGGACATTGCGGCCGCTTCCACCATTGGGCGACCAGGAAGCAGAGCAGTTCTGAGGACTTTGATGATTGAGCAGGCGAGTGTTGACAGTCTGAATCGCCGATTGCATACTGAATGCCATTTGGAACGCTGATTGACCATGCGAGCTGCGATGGCGCGTGAGGCCGGTCCTGGGCGATTTCGTTGAGTGATGGGGCGCGCCATGGCTGAAAAGAAGAATAGGCTGATCCTGCATTCCTCCGTGGCTTGGAACGTGCCCCTGGTCATGGATATCGATGTGGCCCGGACGGTCGGTTTCGACGGCATAGATCCATCATCTAGGAAGCTGCGGGGCTTCCTGGATGCCGGGTTCACCGAAGAGGAATTGGTCGCCAAGCTCGACGGCATCGACATACCGGGTTTTGGCGCCGTCTTCGATATTGAGAGGCGAGGCGTGTCAGAAGCCGATTTGATGATCGAGGCGGAGTCCACCTTCAGACTGGCACACCTCGTCGGAGCAGGAGGCGTACAGGTGATGACGGGCCCAGTGGATGTCCGGGCCGTTGTGGCGCATACTAATGGCGAGCACACTGATCTCTACAAAGGGATGCTCGGCTTTCCTCGCCAGGAGCAGATCGCAGTCACCGTCAAGAACCTCTCTCGCATCGCTGACGTGGCCGCGCAGTTCGATCTGCTTCTCTATCTCGAGCCGATGTCATGGACGCCGTTAAACAAAATCGCCGACAATGTGGAGATTATCGACCGATGCGGTCGCGACAATGTCCGATTGATTGTCGATTATTGGCATTGCTTCACAGCCGGTGACACCCCTGACGAGGTCGCCAGTCTGAGCAAGGATCTGCTCTACGGCGTTCACATAAGCGACTCGCGTCCATTTGCTGGCGGCATCCCGATCGAGGACGATCTGCGCGACATCGAAATGGGATCCGGTGTCATCGATCTGAAATTGTGGACGGACGCTGTCAAGGCCACCGGATATGAGGACTGGTGGGGTTGCGAGTCCTTCAGTCGAAAATGGCATCAGGGAAATGCCTACGAGGTTGGACGGGAGGTGCACAGGCAGATGAAGCAACTGGTGCAGGAGTAGCGGCCTTCTCTCCCGCGGTTCGGGAATGAACCTGGTAATCGGCGACCTTGCGAGCGAAAATCGGTATCCTGTCGGCTGGATGCAATCTGATCCCGATGATAGTATGAACTCGATTAGTGTTGGAGGTCGCAAAATGTCGAGGCTTCTGGTGGCAATGACATCCGTCCCGAGCTCATGCGGTTTTGGGACTTACGGTCACGAGCGGCTGTGGCACGAGCGTTGGAAGGCGACCTTAACCGCGCTTTTTCGTGTTGCTCCGACATTGCCGAGGAAGGGCTAAAGCGACGTCCTAGCCAACTTGTTGAACGGCCACTTCTCGACTGTTCGCGGACTGCGCCTGCCGAGCCAAAGGCCGACAAGTGCATCCACTAGCACCCTTGCCAGTATTCAGCAGCCTCTCCATTATCCTTCAAGCGATTCGAGGCTTCGACCGAAAAGGAAAATCATGCAGGAGGTTGAGCGCAACATACCATTAGGGGAGCGGGTCTACGACATCATCAAGAAGATGATCACCGATGGCGAACTACCGCCCAACCAGGTGGTGCCTGAAAGTGTTTTGGCCAAGCAACTCGGAGTTAGTCGCTCTCCGGTCAAGGCAGCACTGACCCGCCTGCAGGAAGACGGACTGGTTGTGGGAGAAGCATGGAAGGTACCCTACGTCGCTCCGCTTGACGCGAAATATGTCAGCAACGCGTATCAAGTCCGTAAGGCTTTGGATTCGCAGTGTGCGATTCAGGCTATTGGCAACATCCCGGCCGCCCGGATCGAAGAATTCGGAGTTCTGCTCGACAAGGCGCAGCAATCATTGGATACCAACGACCCCTCGCCGGTGAGGGACGCATTTTTCTTTCTTCAGAGTATGTTGCGTGAATATTGCGACAACGATTTGCTCCGAAGCATGCAGGGCAAGTTGAATGATCACCTGACCCGCATCCGCAAGGTCATTCATTCCACGAATGATGGCGAATGGCTGAAGATTGAATACTGGATGCTGAAGGATCAACTCGAGGCATTGAGATCCCGTGACTCCGCTCGTCTTGTGGCAGCCTTGAACAATCAGCACGATCAATTCGTGCGGTGGCTTTTCAAAAATTGGAGCCTATAGAAGAGGTATCTGGCGATCGGCTGGCATGGCCATATCGCGTCTGACATCTCTGTGACGGCGCGGCGCCCCTGATGTGCCGTCTGCGGCGAGTTCGCTATCTCAAACAACTCCTCCTGGCCTTTGAGTGCGGTCAGAAACGGCTATGGCTTGCGAGCTCGTGCGGCGGGAGCAGAGTACGGCCTGCAGAATGAGCCGGCGGTGCCGTGCGCTGGGCGTCACGGTTAAAAGTTGAGCTGGCTTCCGCCGATCTCGCTGCAACTTGGAAACCTCGCGGTTTTTGGCGGCGCTATGAGTGCGCGAGTTCAGCTCTATTCACCTTGCCCCTCGCGATAACTCGAAGCATACGAGAATATTGCAGGCAATCCGCCTGTGTGCAGGAAAACGGTCCGGTCAGATTTGTTGATCCGCCCGCTTTGAATATCAGCTACCAGACCCGAAAAGCCCTTTCCCGAATAGACCGGGTCGACGAGAATACCTTCGGTTCTGGCAAGCAACGCCGCCGTCTCCTGCGCGACTGCCGCGGGTTTGCCGTAGTCCTCTCCGACGAATTCTGTAGAGTTGTGGATGCGCTCGGGACCGAGGTCCAGCCTGAAGCCGAGCAGTTCGGCAGCCGCGCGGCATCTGCTGGCGATTTCAACAGGGGCCTCATAGGCCTCGTTACGTGCATCCATCGGGTTGATGCCGCAGATCTTTACACCATGGCCCAGCAATTCGGCTGCGGCCTGAAGGCCAGCCTGTGTGCTGACTTGAGAAGTGACGTATATGTGGGTGGGCAAAGGTTCGCCCAGAGTTTCGAACTGCTCCACGAGTTCAAGATAGGCTCCGATATATGCGACCGCCGCTAGGGTCAGTGCGCGCTCGGCACCCATGCCGAGGATCATCGGCCTGCGGCCGCTGGCCTCAAGCCGCGCGGCCATGTCCTGCTTAGCCTGCTTTACCGATGCGCCGGCTTCGATGGGGACAATCGTCGCCCCGAACCGACGCGCGATCAACTGATTGCCCTGCACATGCTCGAATTGCGCGTCTTTTCGCGGCATTAAAATGCACTCAATTCCAAGTCGGGCCGCGGCGGCAGCCAATTGGCGCGACTGGTTCGATTGTGAGGCTGCCCCCTGGATCACCACGTCGACACCACGGCTCAGCGCATCGCCGAGAATGTATTCATGCTGGCGGACCTTGTTGCCGCCAAAGGCCAGTCCCGTGCAGTCGTCGCGCTTGAACCAGATCTTTGGGCCGTCCAGTTCGGCCGCCAGCCTGGGGCAGGGATCAAGCGGTGTGGGGAGATGCGCGAGGCGGGCGCGCGGCAGTTGCGCCAGTGCTCGGGCAATATCGGCTCTTGAGACGGGTGACACGGGATGCGACATCGGTTGAAGCCCAATCGAGAAAGAGAAATAAGCCGACTTACAGCTGCTTATGAAATCCGAACGCCGGTTGCGCGGTCAAAAAGGCTCAAGCACGATACATCGATGCGCAGGCGCGCTGGACCAGGTTGCGAGATAGAGCCCGCGCTGAGCAGCGCCGACTGCTCGACGCCACCGTGGTGGAAGATCACAACATCATGGGCGCCGGTGGGCTCGATCAGAGTGACATCGACTTCTATGTCGACCTCTGCGTCGCCAACATCGCCGGTAGCAAGTGCAATGTGCTCAGGCCGGAACGCGACGGTCACCTGACGTTCTTGCGCCTTCGCCACAGCGCGAAATTCTTCGGGAACGGGAAGCTGGGTATTGGCGCCATCGAGCAAAAGCCCTCCGCCACGCATGACAGCGGGCGCCAGGTTGATTTTTGGACTACCAATAAAGCTGGCAACGAAAAGGTTTGCGGGTTTGTTGTAAACCTCGCTGGGAGTGCCAAGCTGTTGCACCGCCCCTTTCTCCAGTATCGCAATCCGTGTGGCCAGCGTCATCGCCTCTATTTGATCGTGCGTTACATAGACAGTGGTCCGACCCATGCGCTGGTGAAGCTTCTTCAGCTCAGTTCGCATCTCCACCCTCAAAAGCGCATCGAGGTTGGACAACGGTTCATCGAACAGGAAGAGCGCCGGTTCGCGGACCAGCGCGCGCCCGATTGCAACGCGTTGGCGCTGACCGCCCGATAGTTGCCCCGGTTTGCGATCGAGCAAGTGTCCTATCTGTAACAGACGCGCGACTTGCTCCACCGCCTTCTCGCGCTCCGGGCGAGGCAGCTTGCGCATCTCCAGGGGAAAGGCGATGTTGCCGCGCACGGTCATCGACGGATAGAGCGCGTAGGATTGAAACACCATTGCGATGTCACGGCTCTGACAAGGCACGTCATTGAGGACGCGGGAGCCAAGCCTGATCTCGCCGGAGTTGATTCTGTGCAGTCCGGCGATGGCATGCAGCAAAGTCGACTTGCCGCAGCCCGATGGTCCAAGCAGGACCAGAAACTCGCCAGAGGCTACCTCGATGTTGATGTCCCGCAGGACATGCAGCTGGGCGCCGTAGTGCTTGTTTACCTTGTCGAGTGTGAGCGAAGACATCGGCCGTTCCTTTGAGAAGCCCGGGCTTCAGCGTGAAGTAGGGTGCGCCCGCTCGCACGGGCGCCATTCCCTCTTCAGGTTGCAATAAGTCGACATTCGCAGGGCAGCGCCGGCGGTGGATCGTTTCTTGTCACCCATCCTTTCCGGTTTCGTTACTGCAGGGTCTGTCTGGCGATGAGCAATGCCAGCAGGTCTTGCTCTTCGGCGGACAAATCCGTCAGCGGCGGGCGAACCGCCCCTGCGTCAAAACCTTTCAACCGGACGCCGGCCTTGATCGCCGCCACCGCGTAGCCCTTGGCGCGATTGCGGATTGCCATGAACGGATAGAAGAAGTCGTTGAGCAGGGCTTCGCAGCGGGCGCGTTCGCCGGCTCGAAGGGCGCGGTAGAACTCCTGCGCCAGGGCCGGAACGAAATTGAACACCGCGGAAGAGTACGTTGTGAAGCCCGCGCCAAGATAGGCTTCCGCAAAGAGCTCTGCCGTGGGCATCCCACCAAGGTAAGTAAGCCTGTCACCCAGCTTTGCGGTGATTTGCCGGATTGCGCCGATATCACCGGTGCCATCCTTGAAGCCGATTAGGTTGGGACAGGCATCGCAAAGCCGTGCCAGCGTGTCGGCCTGGATAACGGAGTTGTCACGGTTATAGACCATGACGCCGATATCGATCGACTGACAGACCCTGCGAACGTGCTCGTACAGTCCTTGCTGCGGAGCATCGATCAGATAGTGCGGCAAAAGCAAGATGCCGTCGGCGCCCGCCTTCTGCGCGGCTTTGGCGGTGGTGACGGCGATCTCCGTGCCATAGCCACATCCTGAAACGATTGCGGTGTCGCCCGCCGCCTCCTTGGCTGCCAGGACGACTTGCGGGACCTCTTCAGGCGTCAAAGAGAAGAACTCGCCGGTGCCGCCTGCTGCGAAGAGCACCGGCGCCTTGAAGCTGGAGAGCCAGGAAACATGCGATTTGTAGCTTTCGGGAGCGAAGCGGCCCTGAGCGTCGAAGTGGGTTACCGGAAAGGACAACAAACCTGATCCCAGAGCAGCTTTTATATCGGTTGGCGTCATTGCAATTCCTCTTTTTATTTGGCTGGCGTTCGAAGACAGTGGTCAGGGGAGCGGCCGTGGCGCTGCATCTGCGAATCCGGTCACATCGAGCACGGCCTTGCCGCGGAACCCGGATTGCAAAACGGCCGCGGCCGCAGCAGGCAAGGTCTCCCACGGTTGACGCATCTGGATGCAGGTTTTGATCGCGCCGCGCTGCAGAAGCCCGAGCAATTGTGTGAGCAGCACGCCGACATGACGTTCGCCGATGGCGAAGCCCTGAATTGTGCCGCCGGTTTTCATCAGATGGTCGAAATCGGCGAACACCGCGTCTTGACCTGCGCTCCAGCCAAGGGATTGCAAACTGCCGCCAGCATTGAGCAGGCACGCTGCCTGCACGAGGGACGGGCCGCCCAAGGTTTCGATGACGAGATCTGCGCCCTTGACGTCGCGAAGCTTGGTGAAAACGTCATGGGCGCCCAGCGAGACAAGAAGCTCGCGATCGCCTTCAGCGCGCGTTACCGCGCTGACCCTGGCGCCTCCCAGGCGCGCCAGTTGAATCGCAAACTGGCCGACGCTGCCCGATGCGCCGGTGATCACTACCGTTCGCCCCAAGAGGGGACCGCCGCGCTTCAGAGCGGCCAGAGCGGTCGTGGCGGCGGTGGCCAGCGTTGCGGCACGGCCGAGATCGACATCTGCGGGAATGACGGCGACATCCCTGCAATCGGCAATGCGACATTGCGCCCAGCCACCGGAGAGGGCACGCGCAACCACTCGCGTTCCAAGCGGCAGCCCCCGTGCCCCGGCTCCGACCTGGCTGATCACACCTGCCGTGTCCCAGCCGGGGACAAAGCCTTCGGCAAATCCCCCATGAATCGCGCGACGCGATTCGCCGCGATTGAGCGCGATTGCGCCAACATCGATGGCGACCTCGCCCGGACCCGGACTGGGCCGGTTTCGTTCCGCCAATCTCAACCCGGTTGGGGTCGCTTGATAGGCAAGCATGGGCGCATCACTCCGACAGGATGGCGCGGGGTAGCCGAGAGAGACGCTCGGGGCCGGTTTCGGTCACAACGACTGTCTCGCTGAAGGCCAACTGCGGCGTATGCAGGACGACATGGAAGACCATGTTGGGCTCGAACGACCAGGTCTGGCCCGGCGCCATGATCCGGGTGTGGTCGCTGACGCGGGGCACAGCCTGATAGCCGAGCGTGTAGCCCGTGATTTGGGTGAAGACTGTCTTCAGCCCTTGGCGCAGCACCTCGCCGCGGCAGATGGCGTCGATGTCGCCCCCATTGGCGCCTGGAACCATCGCGGCAATCTGGCGGTCCTGGATCGCGATCATTTGCCGGGCAAGTTCCACGTCCGCGGCGGCTGTCTTGCCAACGAGCACTGGCCGAACAAGGCGTGCGCTATAGCCACGATATTGCGGCGTGGCCTCTAGAAACACCCGCTCGCCCTGCACCCACGGCGCTCCCGTCACCCCGCCTATCAACGCGTCCACGCCGGTCATGCGGCCCAGGATAGCGGCCCGGGTGTTGTCTGCCCCGTGACGGATGGAGACCTCGTACATGGCGGCAAGACTGTCGCGGTCGCTCACTCCGGCTTTGATCGAGCCGGCGCCGGCGGTCACAATGTGGTCGGCGATGTCGGCCGCGCGGCGGATATAGGCCAATTCGGCGGGCGACTTGATCAGTCGGTGTTGCCAGATCACGCCTGAGAAGTCGACTATCTCCATGCCCGGGTTGCCGGCACGGATCTGGTTCAGCCGCGCGATAGTGAGGATGTTGCTGTCTTTCTCTATCGCGAGGCTTTTCGGGGCCAGTCGCGCAATGGCGCTGGTCACCCGAGCGTGCGAATCCTCGTCGTCGGCAAAGGTTTCATAGGACCTTGACCAGGACTGGTCGAGGAAGGTGCCAAGATCGAGTTCGCGAACGATCAGCCAGGGTTCCCCCTCCACGGGGATAAGGGCAGCTTGGTAGCGGGCCGCGGTCGCGAGATAACCGAAAAGGTAGGCCAGATGATCGATCTGGTCGACAAGGAGCATCTCTGCCCCGCGCAGCTCCATCTCGGACCGTATCGCGCGAATGCGGGCCTGATACTCAGCCTGCTCAAAATCCAGAGGGCCGCACGTCCAATAGCCAGCCCCGGCCGCCTGGTTGCTCATGCGGGCTCCTGTCCAGCTTGATGCTCGGCTCGATAGTTCGCGTCCGCACTGATGGGCCACATCGATCTTTGCAAACGGTGGCGATGCAGCTTGCTCACATCGATGGGCGAGAGCCCCGGCGGGTCTGTGGTGACGATGCGGGCGCAGCGTGGTTCGAACCAGGCCTTGAAATGCTGGCTCGATTTCAGCGCCACGATCGGAAATTGAGCGATATCGATCCCGGCCTTGATGAAGGGCCCATCATCAAGTGTCTGTCGGCGCCCACTGGACACGACCACGTCGACCCCGCCGATGCGCAATGTCGCCAGAAGACCCAGGTCGATCGTCTCGCCGGTTCCCATCGGGCTCTTTACCCGGAAGAGCCCGTTGTTGAGGCCAAGAACCTGTGCATCGGCTTTGATGGGAGGCCCGAGAAGGGCATCGGTGTGCCCGCCTAGGCAGACATTGATGCGCGCGCCGACCCCGGCAGCGGTCGCCTGCGCTACTGTGGCGGGGTCGAAGATGTGTGAAAAGCAGGACCGCGTGCCCGCCGCGATGAGAGCCGACAAAAGATGGGTCCCGTCCCCGGGGCTGCCTGCGCCGGTGTTGTCGGAAAACTCATTGACGACGATGGCGCGGCCATCGCGCATTGCTTCTTGGATCGCACCTTCAGGCGGCAGGCTGTGCACCTTGATCTGGTCCCGTCGCTCCCAAAGGGCGCCGGCGATACGCTGCGCCAGTCGCCGGGCGTCATTGGTTCCATTGCGGCGGGCCACGACGACTACCGAAGCTCCAATGCAAGGCACATCTACATAGGGAAAGCCGTGCATGACGCGCGCGCACGCGACGTCTTCCTGCTTTTCGATCTCCGTGCAGAGGTGGTCGAGCTCGACAAATGCCGGCAAGCTGGTCGGAACGGGTGGGAACAGCATCGGGACCTGCTCGATCGCCGTTTCGAAGTCGGTTCTCGACAGCACGATTTCGCAAAGGCATCGCGTCGCTTCCACCCCGCGCTCGTATTGGTCGATGTGTGGATTGAGCCGCACCGGAAACAGCGCCGAACAAAGATCGCCCAGGCGCTGACGGATGTTGCCGTGCAGATCCAGGGTAGCCACGATCGGTATTTTGTCGCCGAGACGCTTGCGCAGCGCGGCACACAAATCCTCTTCAAGGCTGTCGATGTCTTCCACGACGCCCGCGCCGTGAATTGACAAAAGAAGCGCATCCAGATCCGAAGCCGCGGCCCGCTCGACCAACTCCTCGCGCAGCGCGACATAAACCTCCCGCCGGATCGTGCCGGAGGGTGTGGCTTCGGCGTAGAGCAACGGGACGGCATCGAAACCGAGCGCGCCCGTCTCGTCGATCAGACCACCAAGATAGGTGCGCGCTCCGTCGCTGAACGAAGAGATCTCAACGCCGCGTAGCACCTCAAAATCAGCGAGCCCCGTGGGGGCAGCAAATGTATTCGTTTCGTGGAAAATCCCGCCGATGCCGACCCGAGCCATGCTGGCCATCCCTTCTTTGCCACCATCAACTGGCGAGTTTGTAAACAAAGTCGACGTGCTGCCCACTGCGGTAGGTCAGCGGACGATGCTGGGTTACCGTGCCCGACAAGATGCGACCGACAATGATCCTATGGTCACCCGCCTCGAGGACGCTAAAAACGCTCCATTCGGGGTGGGCGCAAACATCTTCAAGCACCGGCGCGCCGACATGCGAGCTCCTGCTCCAAGCCCCGAGAGAATGCTCCGGATCATTGAATCCGAGAACCACCGCTGCCACGGCTCGTTCGGCATAAGGTGCATTGAATTCAAGCTGCAAGGTCACAGGTTGGAAGTGCATACTGTATTCAATAGATCAAAGCCGTAGGTTTGCCAATAGGCTTTCATCGGAACCTGGAAAATGCAGCTCCCGCATGCCAAGGCCGGATTCGGCGGAGGACGCCCCTTTTTTTTGCGAATAATCGGGCTCGGCTCATCGAAAACGCGCAAGAAAGGCACTTGACAAGATCGCAGCTACCTCCACAAAGTGTCGTCTGAACGCTGTCGACACTTTAGCGAAATCGGCGCGCGGGCTCACTCGAGCAAAAGCAAAAAAGGGGAATGCTATGACCAAAAACAGGCAGAGTTTCATGGTGCGTGCGCTTCTGGGCGCAACGGTGTTGTTCGCCGCCGCGACAGCAAGCGTCGCGGAGGAAAAGAAGCTGGAGGTGCTGCATTTCTTCACCGCAGGCTCGGAGGCCGCGGCCATCGGCGTCATCAAGGATGCGTTCACTGCCAAGGGATATGGCTGGGTCGACCTGCCCGCGACGGGAACCGACACGCTCAACCAGGTGCTGCGCTCTCGCGTTACGGCCGGCTCGCCGCCGAACGCGGTGCTGATGCACTCAAACGAGGTCAAGCAGTGGGTTGACCAGGGCGCGCTCGTTGATCTGTCGGCAATCGCCACCAAGGCCAATTGGGATGAGGTGATGTCAAAGGGTCTCATTCCCCATCTGAAGCTCAACGGCTCGTATTATGGCGTGCCGACCACCGTGGAGCGCACAAACTGGCTTTGGTACAACAAGAAGGTGTTCGACAAACTCGGTCTCCAGCCGCCGACCACGCTCGATGAATTCCACGCGGTGGCCGACAAGCTCAAGGCTGCCGGCGTGATCCCGTTGGCGATCGGCGGTGTCAACTGGCAGGAGGCCACCCTCTTCGAAACGGTGCTGGTGGCTGTCGGGGGCCCCGACTTCTACCGCAAGGCGATCGTGGAACAGAACGAAGAAGCGCTCAAGAGCGACACGATGATCAAGGTCTTCGATGAATTCCGCAATATGAACAAGTACGTCGACCCGAACTACCCGGGCCGCGACTGGAACATCGCCGCCAAGATGGTTATGAGCGGTGAGGCCGGCATGCAGGTTCTTGGCGACTACGTCAAAGGCGAGATGGTGCTGGCAAATCTGAAGCCAAACGTCGACTATGGCTGCGCGCCGCCTCCCGGCAATGCCCAGACCTATCTCAGCGTCTCCACCGCGTTCGTCTTCTTCAAAAGCAAGGACACCTCGATCGAAGCCGCACAGGATGCGTTGGCCGAGACCACGTTCGATCCCAAGGTCCAGTTAGGGTTCAACCTGAAGAAGGGAGCCACGCCGGCACGTACCGACGTCGACTCCGCTGCGCTCGATTTTTGCGCGCAGGCTTCTTACAAGGCCCAGGTGGATGCAGCCTCTCATGGCCAGGCATTCCCGGCCATCTCGCATTTCGAGGCGTGGAGCCCGGCAAAGAGCGGCATTTTCATGGACGTGGTTTCGACCTTCTTCGAGCAGCCTTCGATGACCTCGAAGGCCGCAGTCGAGCAACTCGTGAACGGACTGAAGACGATCTCTGAATAATCGAGACGCTCCCAAGCGGTCGTGCCGCGGTTGGTCGCCTCACGGAGCCAACCGCGGCATGGTTATAGACCACGGACGAAACTTCCTCATCGGTTGGCGGCAAAGCGAATGGAAATGCTATCGGTGAAGTCCGAAATTTGGACAGCGCGCCCGTCTTTGGAACCCGGGCGTGTGCGGACGTTCGTCGGCCGATACGCATCGCAGATTGCCCTCGCGCCTTCGGTCGCGATAGCCTCGATATTCGTTTATGGCTTCATGCTCTGGACGGCCTACATGTCGTTCAGCGCTTCAGGGATGTTGCCGGACTATCATTGGGTCGGGCTGCGGCAGTACTACAGTTTGTGGTCCAACCCGATCTGGGTGCAATCGGCGAAGAACATCGTCGTTTTCACATTTTTGTACATCGTCCTGACGACCGTGGTAGGTCTGTTCCTGGCCATACTTCTCGACCAGAAGATAAGGGCGGAAGGGGCCTTGCGGCTCATCTACCTTTACCCGATGGCGCTTTCGTTCATCGTCACAGGAACGGCGTGGAAGTGGATCCTCAATCCTGGCCTTGGCATAGAACATGTCATGCGAAATTGGGGGTGGGAGGATTTCCGGTTCGACTGGTTGGTCAACCCGCGCTTTGCCCTCTACACCGTCGTGATGGCGGGTGTATGGCAGGCATCCGGCTTTGTCATGGCTCTGTTCCTTGCTGGGTTGCGCGGGGTAGACGACGATCTGATAAAGGCCGCGCGACTGGATGGGGCAGGTGGCCCCTCGATCTATCGCCGCATCATCATCCCGCTTCTTGGCCCGACCTTTGTGACCGTGGCGGTGGTGCTGGTCCAGCAGGCGCTGCGAACCTTCGACCTTCTCGTCGCCCTGACCAACGGTGGGCCCGCGAACAGCACGCAGTTGCCGGCGACCTTCATGTACAAGCAGACTTTCGAACGCTCGCAGCTTGGCGTCGGGGCGGCGAGCGCCGTGATGATCTTCATGACGATCCTGGCGATCGTCGTGCCCTATCTTTACACCTCAACCAGGAAGGCTTCCGATGAGCACGCATGAAGTGGTGCTGGGAACCGGCCTGGCGCACAGGGTCACGCGGGTCGTCATCTATGGCGCGCTTCTGTTCATGGCTGCAATTTATGTCTTTCCGCTTCTTGTCGTGGTGCTGACTTCGCTGAAGTCGCTGGAGGAATTGCGCTCCGGCACAATCATCGACTTTCCCGCCGCTCCGACGATGCAGCCATGGTACCAGGCCATGTTCAGCGCCTGCATAGGAACAAGTTGCAACGGACTGGCACCATATTTCGTGAACTCGATGATGATGGTCGTGCCGGCTGTGCTGCTGTCGACCCCCATCGGGGCGGTTAACGGCTTCGCCCTCACGCATTTCAAGTTCCCGGGCCACAATTGGGTCTTCGCATTTCTCCTGTTTGGCGTCTTCATTCCGCTGCAGATAGTGCTCATCCCATTGGCCTATGTGATGGGTTCGCTTGGGATCGCCAACAGCGTCGTGGGTCTTATCCTGGTTCATGTGATCTATGGCATTGCCTTCACGACTTTGTTCTTTCGCAACTTCTTCGTCACTGTGCCGCACGAGATCGTCGATGCAGCCCGCATGGATGGCGCCAGGTTTCTGCAGATTTTCCGTCGCATCGTGCTTCCCATCGCCATCCCAACGGTGGTGGTGTCGGTCATCTGGCAATTCACCCACATCTGGAACGACTATCTTTTGGCCACCACCTACACCTCGGGCCTCACCTCGCC
The DNA here is from genome assembly GCF_003998845.1 of Mesorhizobium sp. M4A.F.Ca.ET.022.05.2.1. NCBI lineage: Bacteria > Pseudomonadati > Pseudomonadota > Alphaproteobacteria > Hyphomicrobiales > Phyllobacteriaceae > Mesorhizobium > Mesorhizobium sp. M4A.F.Ca.ET.022.05.2.1. The sequence goes on from NZ_RZOJ01000040.1 coordinate 24,663, forward strand.
CGTCACCGTCGGCCTTTACAACATGGTGGCTTCAACCACCGGAACGAAAGAATACAACGTCAATATGGCGGCGGTGTTCTTGACCGCTCTGCCAACCCTTTTGGTCTACGTCTTTGCCGGCCGCTATTTCCTGCGTGGGCTGGTCGCGGGATCCGTCAAGGGTTGAGCCGGGCCTGACGATTTCGAGAACGACCATCATGAACTTGAAGCCGCCGGACAACAGATCTGCTTGCCGTGAGAAATGTCGTGACTGGAATTTTTGATTTTATCGTTGTCGGTGCGGGATCGGCCGGCTGTGTGCTGGCAAACCGACTGAGCGCCGATCCGGCAGTCAAAGTGCTGCTGCTGGAAGCCGGGCCCAGGGACTGGAATCCCCTGATCCGTATACCCATTGGGGTCAACTATACTGTGGGCGGTCATCTGGATTGGCGGCTGACGAGCGAGCCGGAGCCAGGCGTCGACAACCGGCGCATCAAGCTTCCGCGCGGCAAGGTCCTCGGCGGATCGTCGGCGATCAACGGCATGATCTTTGTCCGGGGACATGCCGAGGATTTCAACGACTGGCAACGGGCAGGCGCCACGGGCTGGGACTGGAATGGTGTCTTGCCTTACTTCAAACGCATGGAGACTTGGCAGGGCCCGCCCTCCCAGGACCGTGGCTCATTTGGGCCGATAACCGTAAGCTACGGCAACTACCGTACGCCTTTGTTCGAGGCCTTCCTCGAGGCCGGGCGGCAGATGGGCATGCCGGTGGTCGAGGACTACAACACCGGAAACCACGAGGGCTTCGACTGGGTCCAGTACAACATCGACAAGAAGCGCGGCGTTCGGTGTTCGGCCGCGCAAGGCTATTTGCGGCCGATCCGCCACCGCAAGAACCTGACCGTGGTCACGACTGCCCATGTCACCGGCCTCCTCCTGCAAGGATCGCGCTGTACTGGAGTGCGCTACGCCCTCAAGGGCGTCGAGCATTCGGCTGCCGCCGCTGAGACAATACTGTCTGCCGGGGCCTATATGTCTCCCCATCTCCTGATGCTGTCGGGAATCGGCCCCGCCGAGCAATTGCGTGCTGCCGGCGTCGATCCGATCCTGGACCTTCCAGGCGTGGGCGAGAACCTTCAGGACCACTGCGGGAGTCTTGCGCAGTTCGTCTGCACCAAGCCCCTGACATACTACTCCTTGAAGCATCCTGTCCGTGGCCTCAAGGCGGCGGCCGAATACGCTTTCAGGCGTACAGGCCCGATAGCCGTCTTTCCGATGTCGGCTCAAGCATTCCTATGCAGCAACCCTGCCGAGGAGCGACCGAACCTGCAGGTCCAATTCTATCCTGTGAGCCGCGACCTGAAATCTCCCAAGGGCGAGATCGCAACATTCAACGCCTACACACTGCAGTTTGGCCTTATGCGGCCGAAGTCGCGGGGCCGCCTCCTGCTGCAATCTGGCGACCCCTTCATCGCGCCGAGGATTCAGCACAACCTTCTTACTGATCCGGCTGACGTCCAGGTCCTGACCGAAGGCCTGCGGCTGGCGCGTGAAATCAATGCCCAGGAAGCCTTCCGCGACTTCACCGGGGAAGAGCTCGACCCGGGCCTGCACGTCCAGTCCGACCGTGACATCCAGGCCTATAACCGCCGCAACCTGTTGAATGAGTATCATCCATCCGGCACCTGCAGGATGGGTACCGACGACATGTCGGTTGTCGACCCCGCGTTGCGCGTGCGCGGCCTAGCGGGGCTGAGAGTGGCCGATGCTTCGGTGATGCCTGTGGTGACCTCGGGAAATACCAACGCGCCCACGATGATGATCGGTGAAAAGGCTGCGGCAATGATTCTGGGCGAAAAGTAAGTGCATGCGATTCGCGCCGGATCGGCCGCCCGTCGGAGCCTAATGTTGTAAGCCGAAAAGGGCGCCAAGGTGCTGATAATGTAAGGAGAATCGCGTCGCGAAAGGCGGCGCGTGGCTCCTGTTTGCGCCGCTCATGCAAAAACCTTCTGCATACAACGCTAGGCTTAAAGGGATTAGACCCATGCAGGAAATTCGAGACCAGATCGAGGAAATTCAACGAGAGACAGAGAGGCATGCTTTCTCGGCGTTCAGCCAGGCTGACGCGCTCGGTATTGGCAAGATGCTCCTCGGCCTGGCGGAAGACGAAGGGCTGCGCGTGGCGGTCGGCGTCGACCTCGGCGAACAGGTGATCTTCCGTGCAGCGCTGCCTGGCACCAGCGCCGACTATCAGCATTGGATTGAAAGGAAATTCGCCGCAGTAAGACGTTTTGCCAAGGCCTCGATCCAGCTTGAGCTGCAAGCCAGACTGGAATCGGACTTCGGCACTCAGCGGGCGCTCGATCCCAGCCGCTACGTGCTTTGCGGGGGCGCGGTCCCGATCTGCGTTGGGACCGTCATGGTCGGCGCCATTGGTTGTGCCGGCCTCGCTTCCGTCGACGACCATCGGCTGGTCATTCGTGCCATCGAAACATACCGAAAGGCCATTGACGGGAGGTGACCCAGATTGCATACTGCATGCAGTAGCGTTTGCCGTCGCCCAATGAGAAGGAAGGAATGGAATGTATCCGTTCAAGACCAGCCCCGAAGACGCCCAGTGGATCGAAAAGGCCAGAGCCCTGAAGGAGGTCTTCGCCCGACGCGCGAGGCAGGTCGACGAGGCGGGCGGCTGGCCGCAGGAGAACTGGCAAGACATCATCGACGGCGGCTTTCTGAAGCTTGGCGTGCCGAAGGAGTATGGCGGCTACGCCAACGAGGATGCTGGCTTCAGCAACGTCTGCCACGCCGTGGTCGAGATATTCGCCTCGGCCTGCGGCAGCACTGGCTGGATCATCCAGAACCAGTATCACTGCTTTGGGCTGGTCGCTGCGCTCGGCAATGAGGAGCAGAAGCGGCGCATCTTGGGCGATGTGGCCAAAAACGGAGCGGGGGTGGCCTCGGTCGGAAGCGAGGTTCAGCCGGGTCGCTCCCAGGTGGTGCCGCACAAGGACGGCAAGATCTCGTTCGCCTCGGATTTGACGCCCACCGAGGGCGGTTTCCTTGCAAACGGCTTCAAGGGTTTCACCAGCGGTGGTGCGGCCTCGAAGTACCTGCTGTTTTGGGCATTGGCCCCCGGGACAGATGATCCTGACATCGGTGCGAGCGTCTTCGTCATCGAGTTGCCCAATCCCGGCGTCGAGTTCGTGGCCGGCTGGGAAGAAGCCATCGGCATCCGCGCATCCCTGTCGGGCGGTGCCAAGTTTACCAACGTCTTCATTCCGTGGAAGAACGTTCTTGGCGAGCCGGGTGATTTCAACCAGAGCCATCCCTACACCTTCGAGCTTGCCTATGCCGCGCATTCGCTCGGTTCGGCGCAGGGCATCTACGAGGAAGTCCGCGATGCGGTCGCGGCAAGAGCGTTCCTGCAGCAGGACGACACCAATATGTACTCGCTCGGCGAGATGGCCTCGGCGATCGCTGCGACTCGTTCGCAACTTTGGTACGCGCAACATCTCTACGATCAGAAGATGTGGGGCGAGGCCTCGCACGCCACTCTCATGGGCCTGCATATGGCCAAGACGACGGTGGGTTTGGTTTCGACCAAGGCCTTCGAAATCGTCGGCACGAGAGCGGTCTTCCGGTGGAGCTCAATCCCGCGGCTGATGCGCGATGGACGCGTCGCCACGCTTCATACGCGTGAAAGCATGATCATGAAGACCGTCGCCAAGACCGAACTGTCGCGGGAATATCACCCCAAAGCGAAATATGGTCGTCGGCTTGCCGAGAGCGAGCGCAAGACCTGGGC
>NZ_RZOJ01000410.1:0-5384 GCF_003998845.1 Mesorhizobium sp. M4A.F.Ca.ET.022.05.2.1
GTTACGGCCGATGCGCCGCTCGATATGCTCATTGACCATATCGCCTATCTCGTTGACAAGCTCGGCGACGACAAGGTCGGCATGGGCTCGGATTTCGACGCCTCGGATTTGGACGGGCCGACGGTACCGACCGGGGTCCGCAGCGCCGCGGGATTGCAGAATCTGGTCGAAGCCATGCGTCTTCGCGGTTTCGACGAGCCGACGCTCAAGAAGATCTGCCACGGCAATTGGTTGCGCGTTCTCGCCGAGACCTGGGGCGAGTAGGAAAAGACGACATGTCCCAGGCTTGGCCCGGGACCCAGTCCGCCAGCTCTGCCAGCAGGACCTATTACCAGGAAAGGAAAAAGGAACAAGCCTGTCCTGCGTGCCAACGTTCCTCTGTCTGCAGTAACGACCCGGGCCTACCCGGGCACCGAAGTGGACAGTCGGTGGGTATTCAGAGAATCAGCAAACCCTCGGTGATCACCTCAAGCCCTGCCGCCTTAGAGCATAGATAGATAGCCTCGCGCAGACAAGCAGCCGCAACTTGCCTCAGATGAAATACCACACAACATTAAACTAACGAAGAAGGGAACTGAATAATGACGATCTCCCGGCGTGACTTTATGAAGACGGGCGTAGCTGCCGGAGCGGCTGTATCCATGCCGTCGGTGCTGCGGGCGCAGACGGCGTCAAGCGCCGCACGGACGGTGCACATGGTGGTGGGCGACCTGAGTGTCTTTGATCCGATCTGGACGACGTCGGGGCCCACCCAAATGCACGGCTTGGCGATTTACGACACGCTGTTCGCGCCCGACTCGAAGTTCATGCCGCAGCCGCAAATGGTCGAGAAATGGAGCGTTTCTGACGACAAAAAAAGCTATACATTCGAGCTTCGGGACGGCCTTGGCTGGCACGACGGCACACCGGTCACCGCGGCGGACTGTGTCGCCTCAATTCGGCGTTGGGCTGAGGTGAACCCCGGTGGGCAGCTGATCATGGCGCGCGCCAGCGACATCTCCAAGAAGGACGACAAAACTTTCACGATCGCGCTCAAGGAGCCCTTGGGACTTCTGATCGATCTCCTGGCGGATGTTCTTGCGGCGCCAGGCCTGTTCATCATGCGAGAGAAGGACGCCAGTCGCCCGGCGAGCGAACAGGCCACGACGAAAATCGGATCGGGGCCGTTCAAGTTCAATGAGGCCCTTGCCCGGCCGGGTGCCAGCTATACGTACGATCGCAACGAAAAATATGTGCCCCGCAAGGAGCCGTCCGACGGGTTGGCTGGCGGGAAGATCGTCAACGTCGATCGTGTCATCTGGAATGTTATCGCCGACCAGCAGACGGCGGTGGCGGCGTTGCAAGCAGGTGAGATTGATTACTACGAGACGCCGCCGGCCGATCTTTACCCATTGATCGAGAGCGATCCCAACCTTCAACTCGATGTTCTGGACAAGGGGGGCCGGGACCTAGTCTTGCGCATGAACTTCCTGCAGCCGCCGTTCGACAATGTCAAGGCGCGCCAAGCGATGCTCCATCTGATCGATCAGGAGGCTATGTTGCGTGCGGTGCGCAGCGACGCAAAATACATCAGCCCCGTCACTTCGATCTTCGGCCAGGATACGCTTCTATCCAATGACGAAAACACGGGATGGTACAAGAAGGGCGGCGACCCGGAAAGAGCTAAGCAGCTATTCCAGGAAGCGGGATATGCCGGTGAAAAGATCATAATTCTCGATCCGACCGATTGGGTCGACGGCGACAATCTTTCGCAGCTTCTGGCGGCTTCGCTGCGGAAGATTGGGATCAATGCCGAGCTCGCGCCAATGACCTGGGCTGCACTATCCACGCGTCGAGCGAACAAAGGACCCGTTGAGAACGGCGGTTGGAACGTTTTCCTCACGGACGAATCGGAATATTCGCTCAGCCATCCGCTCACGCAAGCCTCTCGAACCGCGAATGGCGATAAGGCTTGGTACGGTTGGCCGAAGAACGACGAATACGAAGCGCTGCGGGCAAAATTGGCAGATGTCGCAACGCTCGACGAACGCAAGGCGCTTGCCCGCCAGATGCAAGGGATCTGGTGGGACTTCGTCGGCGATGTGAGGTTGGGAAAATATACCACCCCCATAGCGCGACGTAAGGCCCTTACCGGCCTCATCCACATGCCGGAGCTCCTCCCGATGTGGAACATGCAGAAGGCCTCGGCCTAATGACCGCCTATATCCTACGCAGAGCAGTTGCGGGGCTGCAGCCTGCGACGCCGCAGGCGCTGTCCAGCATGGAGTCGGCATGCCTTCAAGATCATCGTCGCCGTCCTTACCTTCGATTTCGATACGACTGGCGTGAGCACGGGGGCCTGCTGGTCGGTAGTGACGAGGACGCGGCGCCTGGTCCTTCGGCTGCAGATGTCCGCTGAGGCACCGGATAAAACCTGCTTTCCCTGCCGGGAAGTACGTATGAGTGGATCGAGCGATCTTGCAAATGAAACGTCCTCAGGACGGGCTTTCAACCTTTGTCATGAAGGAGGTGCCGTGCACCTGGCCAATGCGAGGCGGCAACAGTGAAGCATGTATGCCGCCAGTAAATGCGAGCGTCAAAGTCGCTGTCGACGGTACAGTTCGTCCATATGTGCAATACGTTCGATTTGTCCAGGTAACACTTCGAACATTGTGGCGAAAAAGCTACGTCTAATCATATAACGCTGACAGGCTAAACCTTGCACTTGCACAAATGAGGTCGCGGATAGCGTCACGCTGTGAAGGATGCATTGCGATGTGCGCCTGTTTTGATCGTGGGCAAAGACGGTCGTCCATTCGCTGTTCTTCCCTTTTTTATTGAGAGGCACAAGTTGAAACCGCGCGACGGCTGCTAGTCTAGGTCGCGAGCATACGAAGACGCCACATCGCCGTCCTCCAAACTTCATATCTTCAACGCTCTTTCGGCGGCTTGCTGAGGGAATGCTAATGAGAAAGCCCACATATGTCCGGGTCGAGTGATCTTGGGGATGAAAAGCGCCAGACCGAGCTTTCAAGCTTTGTCATGAGGGAGGTGCAGCGCATCCTTGCCCAGTGCGATGACGCGAGGCAGGGTGACAACGCTGCTGTTGCGCCTTCGGGTTCTCCGTCCAACGATTTGACCGCCGTGGCCGCCGAATTTCTTGGTAGGCTCGAGGCCGAAGCAGCGCGACGGCTAAACGCCCAGGCGTGTGAGATCGCTTCGCGACCCCGGCCAGCCAATCATCCGCTCGGGCATCCGATTTTAGAAGATTGCCCGAGAGAAGGCGCGCGCATTGCAGAGTGGGCCGGTCCAGTTGCGGGGTCGACGCATCTCGAGAGACGTTTTGGAATACCGCGGTCCACGCTGCATTGGTGGCAGCGGCACAATGATGTGGTTGCCTTTCGGAGAGGCTCCCGCAAGCATGTATTTCCCCTGGCTCAGTTCATCGACGGCAGGCCTATGCCCGGAATCAGGCAGGTCCTTTCCTCGATCTCCGATCCCAGATTGGCTTGGCTGTGGCTGACCAGGCCGTCGCCTCTTCTCAAGGGTCGCGTTCCTATCGAATTGCTCAGAGAAGGTGCCAACACAGAAGTCGTTGCATCGGCCGCCCAGGCTATTTCTCTGATTGGATCTATCTGACGATCGGCCGGACGCCGATGGCTGTTTGCGCACATTCCATAGGTGCGCAAATGGCCGATGTGCCAATTGTTCGATTTGTGCAAATGTACAGTTGTACAATTTGTGCAAGTAATACTGTCAATTTAGTGGTAAAATTGCAACTAATACTTGGATATGTGGCTGGCAAAGCGAATTTGAACTTGCACTAATTAGACCGGTGAATAGCGTCCGAGCCGGGAAGGATGCATCGCGATGCGCATCTTTTTCGATCGTGGGGACAGGGAGCGGTTCGTCCATCGACGTCCTCGCCCTTTTTCAATCAATGAACGGAGATCAAGTATGAACATCAAGAGCCTTCTTCTCGGCTCCGCTGCGGCCCTGATCGCAGTTTCCGGCGCCCGCGCCGCCGACGCGGTGACGGTCGCCGAGCCGGAACCGGCTGAATACGTCAAGATCTGCGACGTCTATGGCGCCGGCTATTTCTACATCCCTGGCACCGAGACCTGCCTGCGTATCGGTGGCTATGTCCGCTGGGATGCTTCGGCTGGCCAGGAAGGTTCGTTCGACGGGCGTCGTGCTGTCGACCATGAGGACGGCAGTATCAACGACACCTGGCACAAGAAGGCCCGCCTCTCGCTGAGGACCTGGACTGGTCAGGAAACAGAGCTCGGCACCTTGAAGACCTACACTGACACCCGCTTCAACTATTCCGACGGCAGTAACAGCAGCTCGCTGAACTTTGCCTGGATTCAACTCGGTGGGTTGCGTGTCGGCAAGGACGATTCGGCCTTCGATTCGTTCATCGGTTATGCCGGCAACGTCATCAACGATACGCTGGTTCCCTATGGCGATTTCGACACCAACGTCGTGCAATACTACTTTGATGCCGGCAACGGCTTCTCGGCCGTGGTCTCCCTCGAAGAAGGCTCTGGCACGGTCGGTACGATCGACAGCTACGTTCCGCATGTCGTCGGCGGCGTGAAGTACACGCAGGGTTGGGGCGCCGTCACCGGCGTCGTTGCTTATGATAGCAACTACGAAGAGGTGGCCGGCAAGGTTCGCTTGGACGTGAATGCGACCGAGGCGCTGGCGCTGTTCATCATGGCCGGCTACGGCACTGACGACAATCTCAACGACCCGACCTATGCGATCCCTGCAGGCGACCGCGGCTTCTACAAGCAGTGGGGCGGCAACTGGGCAGTGTGGGGTGGCGCCACCTACACCTTAAACGAGAAGACTGCGTTCAACCTCCAGGTGTCGTATGATGAAGCCAAAGAGTTTGGCCTTGCGGCGAACGTCGCCTACAAGATCGTCCCGGGTCTCACGATCACGGCCGAAGTTGACTGGGCTCATAACGACCACGACAGCAACGGTTACAACTGGACCGGCATCCCCGCTGGCAAGAGCAACGCTGTCGGCGGTATCCTCCGCTTCCAGCGCTCGTTCTGAGGATTGAAGGGCCCGTTCGCCGCGTTCGAAGCGGTACCTGCGAGCCTTCAATTTGGTTGTCGGCGGATTGCTTGATCATTGACCTCCAACCCAAGCATTCGTCGATGAGAAGGGCGCCCAGTTCCCGGGCGCCCTTTTCAGACTTATCGATCGGGTTTCGTCGCAAGCGAGATGGATCGCAATACTCCAAAAGGCGTTGTCACGTTGTTTGAAATGCGGCCGCGTGAGGTCGACACCTCGCTTTTCAGGCAGGCCGTGCGCTTATGGCTTCCCACGCGGCCATGGCCCGGCGTCGATGGGTTCGAATTGTGCTGCGGAGCGGTTTGGTCTGCGATGGG
>NZ_RZOJ01000411.1:0-5377 GCF_003998845.1 Mesorhizobium sp. M4A.F.Ca.ET.022.05.2.1
CATCACCAGTATCCCGACGGGTTGGCGCTCTATCTCGGCACCATGTTCGTGCCGTCGAAGGATCGCGGCGAGAAGGGCAAGGGCTTTACCCACAAGGTCGGCGATATCGTCACCATCTCGTCGGAAAAACTCGGCGCGCTGGTCAACCGTGTGCGCCTGTCACCGGATTGCCCGCACTGGACCTATGGTGCCAGCCATCTGATGCGCGACCTCGCCAGGGCCGGTCTGATCTGACAACCCTGCAAGAACCGGCCTTCATCAACACAATTTTATGTTGAGGCCCGGTGACTGCGGGCGCGATCCGTTCCGCTTCGGCTACCGGGTGCAGGCCACGGGCAGCAATCCGGAAGCCGCCGCCCATGCCGGCATCGCGACGGGCAAGGTCCGGCTCATGGCGCTGGCACCGATGGGCGCAATTGCGGGACTCGCCGGCGTCGTCCATCTCGGCGCGCAGGGCACCATCCTCCCCAATGACGGCAACGGCTTTGCGCTGCTGGCAATCGCCGCGCCGCTGCTTGGCGGCACGAGGCTGTCGGGCGGGCATGGCAGCGCCATCGGCGCCGCCATCGGCATACTGGTCATCCAGGCGGTGCCGAGCGCGATCCCTCTGCTCGGCATCGATGCCACATGGACAAACCTCGCTGTCGCTGGCGGTCGACTGGCTGGGCAGGATCTGGCGCGGCCGGCGCGCGGAGCGCAGGCAGAACGGTCCGCGCGGCTGAGTCCCGCTCGACAACCTCACGCAAATATCACCCAAACTGATGCAATCTGATGGGATTGCTGATGGCGTCCTGCCTTGCGCCAACATCCATTGGCGCTTGGAGGCTTGCCATAGGGCCGGAAAGGGATGCCCTCTAAGCACCCGCTCGGCGCTGGCAGGAAATGCGGTTTTTGGGCCGCATCGCGTCCGACGTGGAAGTCGTTTCAACATGGGAGGAAACCATATGCTGACGAGGCTAAGACTGCTCGTGCTTGGCTTGATCGTGGCGCTCGCCATTCCGGCGGCGGCGCAGGCCAAGACCTTCTACTGGATTTCGCATGGTGGTCCGGCCGACCCGGTCTGGACCTACTTCCTGGCCGGCGCCAAGCAATGGGCGACCGATACCGGCAACTCCGTCAACACCTCATTCCATAATGGCGACGTGGCGTCACAGCAGGAGGCGGTTCGCGCCGCCATCTCGGCCAAGGCCGACGGCATCGTCACCACCAGCCCCGATCCGGGCAGCCTGGTCGAGATCGTCAAGGAAGCGCGCGCGGCCAACATCCCGATCATCAACTTCAACACGCCCGATCCCAAGGCCAACTTCAACGCCTATGTCGGTGGCGACAACGTCACTTTCGGCAAGCACTGGGCGCAGTATCTGGTCGACAAGGGCCTGGTGAAGAAGGGCGACTTCGTCTGGATGCCGGTCGAGGTTCCCGGCGCCACCTATGGCGTGCAGGAAGAGGAAGGCATCAAGAGCGTCTTCGAACCGCTCGGCATCACCTATGAAATCACCGAGGCGACGCTCGACCAGGCAGAAGTGATCAACCGCATGGTCGACTACCTGACCGCGCACAAAGGCAAGGTGAAGGCAATCATCGGCCTCGGCGACCTCGTCACCGGCTCGATCAAACGGGTGTTCGACCAGGTCGGCATCAAGCCCGGCGAAATCCCGGTCGTCGGCTGGGGCAACTCGCTCGACACCACCCAGGAAGTGCTGAACGGCTATGTCAACGCCGCGCAGTGGCAGGACCCGCAGGCGACCAGCTACGTCGCGCTCTCGCTCGCCAACATGGCGGCCGCCGGCATCCCTCCGGGCTTCAACGTTATCACCGGCGCGCTCTACGAAAAGGACACCGCCGGGGTCTACGACAAGATCCTGTCCGGGAAGTGATCCGTCCCCTGCAGCGCCGCGCGTCATTTCCGGACGCGCGGCGGGCAGCTCGATCTTGCGCACGGCCTTTGCGAGAATCCGGTCCGATTTTCGGAATCGCCTGCGCACAGTCGCGGCCGCTCCAGTAGCCGCGACTGTCCTTTTTCACTTCGCCGAGCCCCCTGACACGGCCGGCGATCTCGACCTTTCCACCCAAGGATTCAACGTGGAAAACCATTCGCTTACCCAACGCCTGATCGCGAGGCCGGAATTCGGGCCCTTCGTGCTGCTCGTCATCGAGCTCGTCGTCTTCTGGGTCATCAATCCCGATTTCCTGTCGCCGCAGAACATCTCCAACATCCTCGCCTTCACGGTCGAGCTTGGCCTGATCGCGCTGGCGATGACGCTTTTGATGACATCGGGCGAGTTCGACCTCTCGGTCGGCTCGCTGTTCGGCTTTTCGCCGGTGCTGATGTGGACGCTGTTCAATGGCGGCGTCACCTCACTGGAGGTAGGCCTGCTTGTCGCGCTGGTGGTCGCGGCTTTCATCGGGCTGGTCAATGGCTGGTTCGTGACGCAGCTCAAGATCCCGTCCTTCCTGGTCACGCTCGGCATGCTCCTCGTCGTGCGCGGCACGGCGCTGTTCGTCACCGACGGGTTCCCGCAGCGCACCTGGAGCGCCGAAGGCAGCTGGCTGGCGGAAGCGCTGGTCGGCGATTTCTTCATTGGACCGTTCCGCATCTACATGTCGTTGTTCTGGTTCATCGGCGCGGCGATCGCGCTTGGCTACGTGCTAACGCAGAGCCGCACCGGCAACTGGATCCAGGCCGCAGGCGGCAACCCCAACGCCGCCCGCGCGCGCGGCGTGAATGTCAATGGCGTCAAGGTCGGCCTGTTCGTCCTGTCGGCGCTGATGGCCTCGCTCGCCGGCGTCATCTCGTCGCTGCGCACCTCCGCCGCCAATCCCAACAGCGGCACCGGCTACGAGCTCGAGGTCATCGCCATGGTGGTGATCGGCGGCACGGCATTGACCGGCGGTCGCGGCACCATCATCGGCACGGTGCTCGGCATCCTGATCCTGCGCGTGATGCGCAACGGCATCGTGTTGATCGGCGTGCCGGGGCTTGCCTACAACATCTTCATCGGCGCCATCATCCTCGGCATGATGGCGCTGCACTCATGGCTCGAACGCCGGCATCAGGCAGGAACGTGACCCATGGCTGAACCGCTGATCCGCATGCAGAACATCCGCAAGTCCTACGGGCGCGTGCAGGCGCTGGTGGACGCCAATTTCCACGTCAACGAAAAGGAGATCGTCGGCCTGCTCGGCGACAACGGCGCCGGCAAGTCGACGCTGATCAAGGTGCTGTCGGGCGCAGTGCCGCTGACCAGCGGCGACATCTTCATCCGCGGCAAAAAGGTCAACCTGCGCAGCACCAGCGACGCCATCGCCCACGGCATCGAGACCATCTACCAGGATTCCGCGCTGGTCACGCAACTGTCGATCGCGCGCAACCTGTTCCTCGGCCGCGAGCCGATCAAGCCGCCGCGTTTTTTGAACCGCATGGACCAGGAGGCGATGAACACGGTGGCGCGCGACCTGCTGAAACAGGTCGGCATCTCCAAGAACATCCCGCCGACGACGCCGATCGGCTCGCTGTCGGGCGGCGAGCGGCAGGCTGTGGCGATCGCCCGGGCCATGCATTTCGACAGCGACCTCATCATCCTCGACGAGCCCACCAACAATCTCGGCGTCGCCGAGACGCAAGGCGTGCTGAGCTTCGTGCGCAACGCCCGCGATTCCGGCCATTCCTGTATCTTCATCGCCCACAACATCCACCACGTCTTCCAGGTGGTCGACCGCATCGTCGTCATGCGCCGTGGCAAGGTGGTGGCCGACGACATCGATCCGAAACAGACGACCGTCGCCGACGTCGAGCGGATCATCACCGGCATGTCCGACAAGGACATCCGTGACGCCCTTGCGGCGGGCACGCAACCGCAAGGCTGAAGCCTCCGCCGCTGGCGGACGTCAATCATCCGCCCGGTCAGTCATCACGCGTCTGGCACAGGATCGCATACGCTCCTATGACTGGAACCATGAAAGCCACCGTCGCCGACATCGCCAGGAACTGCGGGCTGTCGACCGCGACGGTCGACAGGGTGCTGAACAACCGGCCCGGCGCCAGCGCCGCCAACCGGCAGCGCGTCATGGAAGCGGCGAAACAGCTCGGTTACCTGCCTGTCGTCGACCAGGTGGCGCTGCCGTCGAAGCCGGCGCATCTGGAATTCTTCCTGCCGATCGGCAGCAATGCCTTCATGGTCGATCTCGCCCGCCATATCGAGGACTATGCGGCGCGCCTGCCGCTGGTCGCCTCCTGCCGCATCCACAGCCTTGCCGGCATCTCGCCCAGCACGCTGCAGGGCGCCGTCGAGAACCTGTCGCTCAAGGCGAACGGCGTCGGCGTCATCGCCGTCGATCATCCGAGAACCCGCAACATCCTGCGCGAGCTTGTCGAGGCCGGCATCCGCCTCGTCACCCTGGTGTCGGACGTTCCGGCGGCGCCGCGCTCGGCCTATGTCGGCATCGACAACCGGGTGGCGGGACGCACGGCGGCGCTGTTGATGGGCCGCTTCCTCGGCGGTCGCAGCGGTCATCTCGCCATGGTGGTCGGCTCGCGTTCCTACCGCGGCCATGAGGAGCGCGAAATGGGCTTCCGTTCGGTGTTGAGCGAGGAATTCCCCAACCTCACCATCTCAAGCGCCGTCGAGATCAATGACGAGCCGGAGGTGAGCTACACCGCGACGATGAAGGCGCTGCACAACGAACCGGAGCTGCTCGGCATTTACTGCGTCGGCGCCGGGCGCTCGGGTGTGGCAAAGGCGCTGCTGGAATCCAGGCCGCGCACGAAGCCGGTGTTCATCTGCCATGACCTGACCAGGGAGACGCGCGGCTATCTGGTCGACGATCTCTGCGATGTCGTCATCGACCAGAATGCACGACTGATCGCCGAGCAGTCGGTGATCCGCCTGCTCGGCTCGATCGCCTCCTCGGCGCCGTACCTGACGAAAAAATTCATCGAGCCGCGATTGATCTTCAAGGAAAACGTGCCGGTTCAATAGGTTAGCTTGCCTTGGCAAGGCTGCTTTGCCCGGATTTGTCGGAGGATTGCCGAGGGGTGCGGCAATTCTGCACATCAGCTATGCACGTTTCATGGTTGCCGAATCGTTAAGCAACCAGTACGTATCTGGGTGTCGGCCGTCTCCTCCTCCCAGATGTGATGCCGACGGTGAATGCGGTACACCTCCTCCCGTGCCGCATTCGAAATCGAGCCCGCTGCCTCCTCCTCCCGGCAGCGGGCTTTTTCTTTGCCCGCATGGAAAATGCGGAGGCGACGCCAGCCCCCTCACCCGGATTGCCAAATCATACTGGAAAATCAGGAGTGCTGGCCAATTGCGCGCCTAGCCTCTAGCTGTCGCCAGATTGGTGCTGAGTTCGAAAGCGACGCCCGATCCATCGG
>NZ_RZOJ01000412.1:0-5359 GCF_003998845.1 Mesorhizobium sp. M4A.F.Ca.ET.022.05.2.1
CTCGCTCGCCCGCGCCGCCCTCTCCGGCCACAAGAACTGGCAGCGCACCTGGCGCGACGCCAGCCCGAAGGGCCGCTACGATGTGGTGATCATCGGCGGCGGCGGCCACGGGCTGGCGACGGCATGGTTCCTCGCCAGCGAGTTCGGCATGCGCAACGTCGCGGTGCTGGAAAAAGGCTGGATCGGCTCCGGCAACGCCGGCCGTAACACCACCATCATCCGCTCCAACTACGGCTTGCCCGGCAATACCGGCTTCTACGAATTGTCGATGAAGCTCTGGGAGCGGATGGAGCAGGACCTCAACTACAACGCGATGGTCAGCCAGCGCGGCGTCATCAACCTCTACCACTCCGACGCCCAGCGCGACGCCTATGCGCGGCGCGGCAACACCATGCGCATCAACGGCATCGACGCCGAATTGCTCGACCTCGCGGCGGTCAGGAAAATGATGCCGTTCCTGAACTTCGACAATGCGCGCTTCCCCGTGCAGGGCGGGCTGCTGCAGCGGCGCGGCGGCACGGCACGGCACGACGCCGTCGTGTGGGGCTACGCGCATGCGGCCAGCGAACTCGGCGTCGACATCATCCAGAACTGCGAGGTCACCGGCTTCACGCGCGATGCCAACGGCAAGGTGACCGGCGTCGAGACCTCGCGCGGCCGCATCGGCGCCGGCAAGGTCGGCATGGCGGTCGCCGGCTCCTCATCGCGCGTCGCGGCCATGGCGGGCCTGCGCCTGCCGATCGAAAGCCATGTGCTGCAGGCCTTCGTCTCGGAAGCGATCAAGCCGCTGCTGCCCAATGTCATGACCTTCGGCGCCGGCCACTTCTATGTCAGCCAGTCGGACAAGGGCGGCCTGGTCTTCGGCGGCGACATCGACGGCTACAATTCCTACGCCCAGCGCGGCAACCTTCCGGTCATGGAGGATGTCTGCGAGGGCGGCATGGCGCTGATCCCGATGATCGGCCGCGTCAGGCTGCTGCGCCAGTGGGGCGGCATCATGGACATGTCGATGGACGGCACGCCGATCATCGACAAGAGCCCTGTGGAAGGGCTCTATCTCAATGCCGGCTGGTGCTATGGCGGCTTCAAGGCGACGCCCGGCTCCGGCCTGGTCTTTGCCCATCTTCTCGCTCGCGATGAGTCGCACAAGGAAGCCGCGCGCTTCCGCCTGGACCGCTTCCAGCGTGGCGCAATGATCGACGAAAAGGGCCAGGGCGCCCAACCGAACCTGCACTGAAGGCCCTGCCATGCGCATAGTCTGTCCCTTCTGCGGCGAACGCGAACTCGGCGAGTTCACCTATCTCGGCGACGCCAAGCCGCAACGCCCAGCGCCGGAAGCCGGCGAGGACGCCGTCTATGAATACGTCTACCTGCGCGACAACATCGCCGGCTCAATGAGCGAGCACTGGTATCATGGCGGCGGTTGCCGGGCCTGGCTGAAGGTCACCCGCAACACGCTGACGCATGAGATTTCAGCCGTCGCGCCCGCGGCTGGCGCCGGTGCCGCAAAGGTTGGCGCGTGATGGTCGGCGGCGCGCAGACACACCGGCTGGCGAATGGCGGTCTCATCGACCGTTCGACGCCGCTGAGCTTCCGCTTCGACGGCAAGACCCTGCTTGGTTTCCAGGGCGATACGCTGGCCTCGGCGTTGGTCGCCAACGGCGTCAAGCTGGTCGGCCGTTCGTTCAAGTACCATCGTCCGCGCGGCATCCTGACGGCGGGATCGGAAGAGCCGAATGCGCTGGTCGAATTGCGCAGCGGCGCCAGGCGCGAGCCGAACACCAAGGCGACGACAGCGGAACTGTATGACGGTCTCGAGGCCGCCAGCCAGAACCGCTGGCCGTCGCTGCGCCACGATTTTCTGTCGGTCAACCAGCTGTTCGCGCCGATCTTCGTCGCCGGCTTCTACTACAAGACCTTCATGTGGCCGGCAAAGTTCTGGGAGGCGATCTACGAGCCGGCGATCCGCCGCGCAGCGGGGCTGGGCCGCGCCGCCGGTATCGCCGATCCCGACCATTACGACAAGGCGTGGGCGCATTGCGACGTGCTGATCGCAGGCTCCGGCCCGGCGGGACTGGCGGCAGCGTTGGCTGCCGGCCGCTGCGGCGCGCGCGTCATCCTCTGCGAAGAGGATTTTGCCCTCGGCGGCCGCCTGCTCGCCGATGGCGGCACGATCGACGGTCTGCCCGCTGCCGAATGGATCGCGCGCACGCTGGACGAGCTTGGCTCGATGCCCGATGTCCGCATCATGACGCGCACGACGCTGTTCGGCGTCTATGACGGCGGCACCTATGGCGCGATCGAGCGCGTCAACGACCATCGGTCGGTGCCGCCGGAGCACCAGGTGCGGCAACGGCTGTGGCGCATCGTGGCGAAGCGCAGCATTGTCGCGGCGGGCGCGATCGAGCGGCCGATCGTCTTTGCCGGCAACGACACGCCCGGCGTGATGATGGCGGCCGCCATGCGCAGCTATGTCGGCCGTTATGCAGCAACGCCAGCAAAACGCGTCGCGCTGTTCACCAACAACGAGGATGGCTGGCGCACGGTCGAGACGGCGCTCAGCACAGGGCTGCAGGTCGCGGCAGTGATCGACGCGCGGCCGGATGTCTCGCCGGCTCATCGCGCGCTTGCTTCCAAGAACGGCTTCGCGGTGCTCAACGGTTCGGTTACCGGCGTCGACGGCGGCAAGGATGGCGTGCGCAAGATCGCCGTCTCGCTGAACGGCGGCGCGCGCGCCGAGGTCGACGCCGACGGGCTTGCCGTCTCCGGCGGCTGGAATCCTTCGGTCGGGCTGACCTCCTATCATCGCGGCCGGCCGAAATGGCGCGACGACATCGCCGCGTTCGTGCCGAACGGCGCGCCGCCCGGCATGGTCGCCGTAGGCGCCGCCAACGGCGCCTTCGGCCTCAGCGCTTGCCTGCGCGAAGGGTTTGAGGCCGGCGCCGCTGCCGCAAGCGATAGCGGGCGCGGCGGCACCGCAGGTTCATCGCCGATCGCCGACGACGAGACCTTCTCGCTCACCCCGCTCTGGCATGTCGCTGGCAAGGGCAAGGCCTTCGTCGACCAGCAGCACGACGTCACCGCCTCCGATGTCGAACTGGCGCAGCGCGAAGGTTTCGAATCGGTCGAGCACCTCAAGCGCTACACCACACTCGGCATGGCGACCGACCAGGGCAAGACCTCCAACATTGCCGGCCTCGCCATCATGGCGGCGGTGAGCGGCAAATCGATCCCGGAAACCGGCACGACGATCTACCGGCCGCCTTATGTGCCGGTCGCCATCGGCGCCTTCGCCGGCCACCACCGCGACGAGACCTTCCATGCGACGCGGCTGACGCCGTCGCATCACTGGGCGGCCGAGCAGGGCGCGGTGTTCGTCGACACCGGTTTATGGAAACGGGCGCAGTGGTACCCCCGCGCGGGCGAAAAGGACTGGCTGGAGTCGGTGACCCGCGAGGTCAAGGCGGTGCGCGGCGGCGTCGGCTTCTGCGATGTCTCGACGCTGGGCAAGATCGACGTGCACGGTCCCGACGCCGGCGTCTTCCTCGACCGCGTCTACATCAACAGTTTTTCGAACCTCGCCGTCGGCAAGGCGCGCTACGGGCTGATGCTGCGCGAAGACGGCATCGTCTACGACGACGGCACGACCTCGCGGCTGGCCGAGGATCACTATTTCCTCACCACCACCACCGCCAAGGCCGGGCTGGTGATGCAGCATCTCGAATTCTGCCGCCAGGTGCTGTTCCCCGAGCTCGACCTGCAGTTGACCTCGGTCTCCGACCAGTGGGCGCAGTTCTCAATCGCCGGGCCGAAGACCCGTGACCTGCTTCGCGAAATTGTCGATCCCTTGGAAGACCTGTCGAACGAAGGTTTTCCGTTCATGGGCGCGCGCGAAGTCGCCTTGCGCGGCGGCATCAAGGCCAGGCTGTTCCGCATTTCGTTCTCCGGCGAGATGGCGTTCGAGATCTCGGTGCCGGCGCGCTACGGCGAGGCGCTAGTGCGCAATCTGATGATCGCGGGTAAACCGTTCGGCGTGACACCCTATGGCACCGAGGCGCTCGGCGTGATGCGCGTCGAGAAGGGCCATGTCGCCGGGCCGGAGCTCAACGGCACCACAACCGCCGCCGATCTCGGCCTCGGCAAGATGATGTCGACCAAGAAGGATTTTATCGGCCGCGTCATGGCCGGGCGCGAGGCGCTGGTGGCGGCGGACCGGCAGGTGGTCGTCGGCATCAAGCCGACCGACAAGGCGCGGCGGCTGCGCTCCGGCGCGCATGTCATTCCGAAGGGCGAGATCCCCGGCCCCGGCAACGACCAGGGCTATGTCACCTCGGCCTGCTTCTCGCCGACACTCGACCAGTGGATCGGGCTCGGGCTGGTCGAACGCGGCCGCGAGCGCATCGGCGAGATCGTGCGCGCGCACGACCCGCTGCGCGGCGAGGAGTACGATGTCGAACTCTGCAATCCCGTCTTCTACGATCCGGAAGGAGGGCGCCAGCGTGGCTGAGTTTTCCTGGGACGTCCGCAGCCCGCTGGACCGCGCGCTGGTCGCCGGCCCTTATGGCGCGCAAGGCGAAGCCGGCGTGGCGCTGACCGAGATCCGAAATTTCGACCTCGTGCAGATCATGGCGCGGCGCGGCAAGGCCGCCGACATGGCCAGGGCCTCGAAGGCTCGCTTCGGCGCGGCGACGCCGGAAACGCCGAAGGCGGTCGGCACCGCCGACGCGACGCTGATCTGGTCCGGACCGGATCAGTTTTTCGTGCTGTCGAAGGGCGGCAGGCACGGGATTGAGGCGCTTGCCTCGGTCTTTGCCGGTTCGGCTTCGCTTTCCGACCAGTCGCATGCGCGCGTGCTGATCAGCGCATCCGGGCAGAGAGCGCGCGCAATGCTCGCCAAGCTATCGTCGATTGATCTGCATCCCTATGTGTTTGCGATTGGCTCCGCTGCTGCAACCTCGATGGATCACACCAGCGTCACGCTGTGGCGGGGTGGTGATCGCGGCGGACAGGCGGTGTTCAACCTGCTGGTGTTTTCGACCTTCGCCGAAAGTCTCTGGCACACCATTCTCGATTCGGCTGCGGAGTATGGCGTTACGATCGCGCATTCCGAGGAACTGGTGTAGCGCATGTGCGCGCACTCTCCTTCTCCCCCTGTGGGAGAAGGTGGATCGGCGCGTTAGCGCCGAGACGGATCAGAGGTGCGCGACGGAGTGAGACGCCGGCGTTCCTTCGCGCACCCCTCATCCGTCGTCTTCGGCGACACCTTCTCCCACAGGGGGAGAAGGAGGAGCCGGCGCCATCTCCACCTTGCCAAATCCAACCCCGCTGCTATTCTTGCTGCTAAACTAATTTCACACAC
>NZ_RZOJ01000413.1:0-5348 GCF_003998845.1 Mesorhizobium sp. M4A.F.Ca.ET.022.05.2.1
AACACACACTCGTTGATGAATTCGCCAATCCAAAGCAGCGAATTTGAACGAATTTCCCGCCATAGTTGCCGCCGCGACACGTAGTTTCAACGACTTCGCCGTCGCGCTTGCCAGTCGCCCGCTTCGCTGCTCAACTTCAGGAATGACCGAACGACTCCTTAAGGCCGTCGATGCGCGGATCGAAGACCTCGTTGCGCTGACCGCGGACCTGATCCGTTTCCCGACCGTCAATCCGCCGGGCGAGGCCTATCGCCCCTGCGCCGAATATGTCGGCGAGCGCCTGAAGAAGCGCGGCTTCGAAACAGAGTTCGTCCGCGCCGAAGGCACGCCCGGCGACACCGACCGCTACCCGCGCGTCAACGTCGTTGCCCGCTTCGACGGCAGATCGCCCGGCGCATGCGTGCATTTCAACTCGCATATCGACGTCGTCGAGGCTGGCGTAGGCTGGACCGTCGATCCGTTCGCCGGCATCGTGAAGGACGGCAAGGTCTACGGCCGCGGCGCCTGCGACATGAAGGGCGGGCTGGCCGCCTCGATCATCGCCGCCGAGGCCTTCATGGAGGTGTTTCCGGACTTCCCCGGTGCCATCGAGATTTCGGCCACGGTCGACGAGGAATCCGGCGGTTTCGGCGGCGTCGCCCATCTGGCCAGGCTCGGCTATTTTTCCAAGCCGAAAGTCGACCACGTCATCATTCCGGAACCGCTGAACAAGGACCGCATCTGCCTTGGCCATCGCGGCGTCTGGTGGGCCGAGATCGAGACCAAGGGCGAGATCGCGCATGGCTCGATGCCGTTCCTCGGCGACAATGCGGTGCGCCACATGGGCGCCGTGCTGCAGGCCTTCGAGGACGAATTGTTCCCGGCGCTGGACCGCAAGGTGACGCGCATGCCCGTCGTACCCGAAGGCGCCAGGCGCTCGACCATGAACATCAACTCCATCCATGGCGGCCAGACCGAGGATTTCCGCCCCGGCCTGCCCTCGCCCAACGTGCCCGATTCCTGCCGGCTGACCATCGATCGGCGCTTCCTGCTCGAGGAGGACCTCGCCACGGTGAAGAGCGAGGTGACGGATATCCTGGAGCGGCTGAAGCGCGAGCGGACGAAGTTCGACTACGAGATCCGCGATCTGATGGAAGTGCTGCCGCTGATGACCGAGCGCGACGCACCTGTGGTGAAAGCCGTGGCACAAGGCATCATGGCGATCTTCGACCGCGAGCCCGACTATGTGATTTCGCCGGGCACCTACGACCAGAAGCACGTCGCCCGCATCGGCCACATCTATGACTGCATCGCCTATGGCCCCGGCATCCTCGACCTCGCCCACCGGCCCGACGAATGGGTCGGCATCGCCGACATGGTGGAATCGGCCAAGGTGATGGCGATCGGCCTCAACGTGCTGTTGAGGGGCACTGTCGCGGACTGATCCCGAGGGCAGGCAGACTATTTCTGGAAAAACATTCCGCCTGGCGTCGCCCGACAGCACGAAACGCAATTTACTCGACCTCGAAATCACGCTTCTATCCACCCGGTTTGAGCAGATGGGAGTTGCCCGATGAAATTGTGGAAGACCGTTCTCGCCGCCGCCGCCCTGGCACTCGCCACCGCCACCTCGGCCTTTGCCGCGCGTACCGATCTCGTCATCGGCATTCCGCTCGAACCCCCGCACCTTGACCCGACCGCGGGTGCTGCCGCGGCGATCGACGAAGTGCTCTACGCCAATGTGTTCGAAGGCCTGACCCGCATCGGCCCGAACGGCGAGGTGCTGCCCGATCTCGCAGAAAGCTGGAGCATTTCTGACGACGGCAAGGTCTACACGTTCAAGCTGCATACCGGAGTCAAATTCCATGACGGTGCCGACTTCAGCGCCGACGATGTGAAGTTCTCGCTCGACCGCGCCCGCGCCGACAATTCGGTCAACGCGCAGAAGGGCCTGTTCGCGGCGATCGACAAGGTCGACGTCGTCGATCCGGCGACCGTCAAGGTGACGCTGAAGAACCCGCAAGGCTCCTTCCTCTACAATATGGGCTGGGGCGACGCGGTGATCGTGTCGCCGAAATCGGCCGACACCAACAAGGAGAAGCCGATCGGCACCGGTCCGTTCAAATTCCAGAACTGGGTCAAGGGCTCGTCGATCACGCTGGTGAAATCGGACGCTTACTGGGGCGCGCCGGTCGCGCTCGACAAGGCCGAGTTCCGCATCGTCCCCGATGCGGCGGCCGCTGTTCCGGCCCTGCTTTCCGGCGACATCCAGGCCTTCCCTTTCTTCGATCCCGACAGTGTCGCCCAGGTCAAGGACGATCCGCGCTTCCATGTCGTGATCGGCTCGACCGAGGGTGAGACTATTCTGTCGATCAACAACAAGAAGCCGCCTCTCGACAAGCTCGAGGTCAGGCAGGCGATCTCCTACGCGCTCGACCGCAAGGCGATCATCGATGGTGCCTCGGCCGGCCTCGGCCAGCCGATCGGCTCGCACATGTCGCCCGCCAACAAGGACTATGTCGACCTCACCGGCCGCTATCCGCATGATGTCGCCAAGGCCAAGGAACTGCTCAAGCAAGCCGGCCTCGAGAACGGCTTCAAGGCGACGCTGAAGCTGCCGCCGCCTTCCTATGCACGGCTTGGCGGCGAGATCATCGCCTCGGAGTTGCGCGACGTCGGCATCGATCTGGAGATCGTGCCCGTTGAATGGGCGCAGTGGCTGGACCAGGTATTTACCAAGAAGGACTACGACCTCACCATCGTCTCCCACACCGAGCCCAACGACATCGATATCTATTCGCGCAAGGACTATTACTTCAATTACAACAACCCGGCTTTCGACAAGGTCATCGCCGATCTGAACCTCACCTCCGACGAGGCCAAGCGCAAGGAACTGCTCGGTGAGGCGCAGAAGATCCTCGCCGACGATGCCGTGGTCGGCTTCCTCTACGAACTGCCGAAGGTCGGCGTCTGGGACGCCAAGCTGCAGGGCCTGTGGGAGAACGCGCCGATCCAGGCTAATGATCTGACCAAGGTGAAGTGGAGCGAGTGAACCCCAGCACTTCGTCATCAAAGGGTGGAGCAGCCACGCAGCGGCTGCGCAGACCCTAGGATCCATGCCATGGCTTGTGAGCGACCTCTGCGTTGCAGAATACAGGAGGCCCATCCGTGAGGACAGGAAAGCGTGACCTGGGTTCTGCATCGTCGCGCTCTTCGACCTCTGTCACGTCATGGATCCTGGGGTCTTCGCGACGTCGCTTCGCTCCTGCTCCGCCCCAGGATGACGAAGCCCGGGCGGTCAGCCTTCCATGAGTGCCTACCTCCTCAAGCGTCTGATCATCGCCGCCGCCACGCTGGTGCTGGCCTCCATGGTGGTGTTCGCGGTGCTGGAGATCATCCCCGGCGACCCGGCGCGACTGATGCTGGGCATGAATGCCAGCGCCGATCAGGTCGAGGTGCTGCGTAACCAAATGGGGCTCAACGCGCCGCTGGCCCTGCGCTACCTGCACTGGGCGGGCGGGCTGCTCAGCCTCGATTTCGGTCGCTCCTACACCTATTCGGTGCCGGTCATCGATCTCGTGCGCGAACGCGTCGTCGTCTCGCTGCCGCTGGCGCTGATCGCGCTGGCGCTGTCCACCGCCATCGCCATTCCGGTCGGGATTTATTCCGCCAGCCGCCACGGCCGGGCCGGCGACGCTATCGCCATGGGCGCCGCCCAACTCGGCGTCGCCGTGCCGAACTTCTGGTTCGCGCTGATGCTGATCTATCTCTTCGCCGTCTGGCTGCGACTGGTGCCGGCCGGCGGCTTTCCCGGCTGGGGCGCCGGTGCCTGGCCGGCGCTGAAATCGCTGCTTCTGCCGGCGGTCGCCCTTGCCCTGCCGCAAGCCGCGATCCTTGCCCGCGTCGCCCGCTCGGCACTGATCGAGGTGCTGCACGAGGACTATGTCCGCACCGCCCGCGCCAAGGGCATGCCATACCGCGCCGTGCTCTGGCGGCACGCGCTGCGCAACGCCATGATCCCGGTACTCACCATTCTCGGTTTGCAATTCGCCTTCTTGCTCGCCGGCACCATCATTATCGAGAACGTCTTCTACCTGCCCGGCCTTGGACGGTTGGTGTTCCAGGCCATCACCCAGCGCGACCTGATCGTCGTCGAAAGCGTCGTCATGCTGCTGGTCGCCGCCGTCATCGCCGTCAACCTCCTCGTCGACCTCTCCTATGCGGTCGTCGATCCGCGCCTGAGAAGCCGGCAATGACGCTCCATGTCGACATCCCCGAAGAGACCGTTGGCGCACTGCTGGCCAAGGCGTTCCGCAACCGGTCCTTCCTCGTCGGCTTCGCCATCACCGCGCTGGTGGCGGCGATAGCGATGCTCTCCTATGTCTGGACGCCCTATGATGTCACCAGGCTGGTGATCTCGGACAAGACCCTGACGCCTTCATGGGCGCACTGGTTCGGCACCGACCATTTCGGCCGCGACATCCTGTCGATGATCATGGTCGGCGCCCGCAACTCGATCGCCGTGGCGCTGGTCGCGGTCGGCATCGGCATGGGCGTCGGCGTGCCGCTCGGCGCCTTTGCCGCCGCGCGCGGCGGCCTCGCCGACGAGGCGCTGATGCGGCTGAACGACCTCGTCTTCGCCTTCCCCGCGCTGCTGTCGGCGATCATGATCACCGCCATCTTCGGGCCGGGCGCGATCAACGCCATCATCGCCATCGGCATCTTCAACATTCCCGTTTTCGCGCGCGTCGCCCGCGCCGGCGCTCTCGCCATCTGGCCGCGTGAATTCATCCTGGCCGCGCGTGCCGCCGGCAAGGGGCCAACGCTGATCACCATCGAGCACATCCTGCCAAACATCGCCACGTTGCTCCTGGTGCAAGGCACCATCCAGTTCGCGCTGGGCATCCTTGCCGAAGCCGGCCTTTCCTATGTCGGCCTCGGCGCGCAGCCGCCGATGCCGAGCTGGGGTCGCATGCTGTTCGACGCCCAGACGCGCATGGTGGTAGCGCCGTGGATGGCGATCTTTCCGGGCATGGCGATCGTCGTCACCGTGCTCGGCCTCAACCTGCTGGGGGACGGCATCGCCGACATTCTCGACCCGAAATCGCGGCGGCAGCGATGAGCCTGCTCGAGATCGAGAACCTGTCGCTGGCGATCGGCGACACGCCGATCCTGAAGGGGATCGAGCTTGCCGTGGCACCGGGCGAGGTCATGGGGCTTGTCGGCGAGTCCGGCTCTGGCAAGTCGATGACGGCGCTCACCGTGATGCGGCTTCTGCCCTTCGCGGCGCGTGCTGGCGGGCGTGTCGCCTTCGACGGCCTCGATATCCTGGCGGCGAGCGAGGACCAGATGTGCGCGCTGCGCGGCGA
>NZ_RZOJ01000414.1:0-5329 GCF_003998845.1 Mesorhizobium sp. M4A.F.Ca.ET.022.05.2.1
GATTCCAATGCCGCGCGGGCAAACTCCGCCGGGCCTGAGTTGCGGGTCAGGCCGAAGATCGCGCCGCGCGCCTCGGCGTCCCAATGCGGCGCGCCGAGGCCGACGAAGGCCGGCACCAGATACACATTCTGCGCCGGATCGGCGGCTGCCGCGAGCGCGCCGCTCTGCTCGGCCTTGCCGATCACCTTGATGCCGTCGCGCAGCCATTGCACGGCGGCGCCGGCGATGAAGATCGAGCCTTCCAGCGCATAGGTGGTCTTGCCGTTCAGGCGATAGGCAATGGTGGTCAACAGCCGGTTCTTCGAGCGCACCAGGTCGGTGCCGGTGTTGAGCAGCGCGAAGCAGCCGGTGCCGTAGGTCGACTTCATCATGCCCGGCTCGAAACAGGCCTGGCCGATGGTCGCGGCGTGCTGGTCGCCGGCGACGCCGAGGATTTTTATCTCGGCGCCGAACAGGCCCTTCTCGGTGACTCCATAGTCATCGGCGCAGTCTTTCACTTGCGGCAGCATGGCGGCCGGGATGCGCAGGATCGAGAGCAACTCGCCGTCCCAGACATTCTTCTCGATGTTGTAGACCAGCGTGCGCGAGGCGTTGGTGGCGTCGGTGGCGTGCACCTTGCCGCCCGTGAGCCGCCAGATCAGGAAACTGTCGATGGTGCCGGCGAGCAGTTCGCCCTTTTCGGCGCGCTTCCTGGCGCCTTTCACCTTGTCCAGCATCCAGGCGATCTTGGTGCCGGAGAAATAGGGATCGAGCAGCAGGCCGGTTTTCTTGGTGAATGTCTTCTCCAGCCCCTGCTTCTTCAATTTCTGGCAGAGCGGCGCGGTCCGGCGATCCTGCCAGACGATGGCGTTGTGAATCGGCTTGCCGGTCGCCTTGTCCCAGATGACGACGGTCTCGCGCTGGTTGGTGATGCCGATCGCCGCCACGTCCGAAGCGTTGCGGCTGGCAGCCTTCAGCGCGGCCTTCACGGTCGCCACCACGCTTGCCCAGATCTCCTGCGGATCGTGCTCGACCCAGCCCGAGGCTGGATAATACTGGTTGAATTCCTGCTGGCCGGCGCCGGCTACCTTCATCTGGTCGTCGAACAGGATAGCCCTGCTCGATGTCGTCCCCTGGTCGATGGCAAGCACAAAGCCGCTCATTTCCGCTCCTCCGCTCTTCATGCAACAGGGGAGACGGCAAAAGCCGCCTCCCCCGCAGGATCCATGCGGGCGCTGACGCCCGCATCAGGCAGTCTTACTTCTGCCAGCTCTTCACGAGCTCGTCGTAGTTGATGGTGATCGGCTTTTCCTTCTCGTTCTCGATCTTGAGCTGAGGCGCGAGATTGCCCTTCTTGACCGCGTCCGCGTTCCAGTAGGCGAGGTCATGCTCTTCGGCCATCCTCGGGCCGATATCGCCCTGGACGCCCGACTTCTCGATGCGGCTCATGACCTTTTCCTGCTCGGCGCAGAGCGAGTCCATCGCTTCCTGCGCGGTCTTGGCGCCGGACGAGGCATCGCCGATCGCCTGCCACCAGAGCTGAGCCAGCTTCGGATAGTCAGGCACGTTGGTGCCGGTCGGCGACCACTGGATGCGGGCCGGCGAGCGATAGAACTCGATCAGGCCGCCGAGCTTCGGAGCACGCTCGGTGAAGCTCTTGTCGTGGATCGTGCTCTCGCGGATGAAGGTCAGGCCGACATGGCTCTTCTTCACGTCGACGGTCTTCGAAGTGACGAACTGCGCGTAGAGCCAGGCGGCCTTGGCGCGGTCGGTCGGCGTCGACTTCATCAGCGTCCAGGAACCCACGTCCTGATAGCCGAGCTTCATGCCGTCCTTCCAGTAGACGCCGTGCGGCGACGGCGCCATGCGCCACTTAGGCGTGCCGTCGTCGTTCATCACCGCCTTGGCGCCGGCGTCGACCATCGAAGCAGTGAAGGCGGTGTACCAGAAGATCTGCTGGGCGACCGCACCCTGCGCCGGCACCGGGCCGGATTCGGAGAAGGTCATGCCCTGCGCTTCGGCCGGAGCGTAAGCCTTCAGCCAGTCGAGATACTTCTGGATCGAATACACCGAGGCCGGGCCGTTGGTGTCGCCGCCGCGCGCCGTGCAGGAGCCGACAGGACGAGAGTTCTCGTCGACCTTGATGCCCCATTCGTCGACCGGCAGGCCGTTCGGGATACCCTTGTCGCCATTGCCGGCCATGGACAGCCAGGCATCGGTGAACCGCCAGCCGAGCGACGGGTCCTTCTTGCCGTAGTCCATGTGGCCATAGACCTTCTTGCCGTCGATCTCGCGGCCGGTGAAGAACTCGGCGATGTCCTCATAGGCCGACCAGTTGACCGGCACGCCGAGGTCGTAGCCGTACTTGGCCTTGAAGTCGGCCTTGTTCTTCTCGTCGTTGAACCAGTCGTAGCGGAACCAGTAGAGGTTGGCGAACTGCTGGTCGGGAAGCTGGTAGAGCTTCTTGTCCGGCGCCGTGGTGAAGGAGGTGCCGATGAAGTCCTTGAGGTCGAGGTTCGGATTGGTGACGTCCTTGCCGTCGCCCGCCATCCAGTCGGTCAGGTTGCGCACCTGCTGGTAGCGCCAGTGCGTGCCGATGAGGTCGGAGTCGTTGACCCAGCCGTCATAGAGGTTCTGGCCGGTCTGCATCTGGGTCTGGATCTTCTCGACGACGTCGCCTTCCTGGATCGTGTCGTGCGTGACCTTGATGCCGGTGATGGCGGAGAAGGCCGGCGCCAGCACCTGCGATTCATAGGAATGGGTGGCGATGGTTTCCGAGACGACCTTGATCTCCATGCCGGCAAACGGCTTGGCGGCGTCAATAAACCACTGCATCTCCTTTTCCTGGTCGGCGCGCGAAAGCGTCGACAGCGGGCCTATCTCCTTGTCCAGAAAGGCCTTCGCCTCATCCATCCCGGCGTAGGCATTGCCTGCCCCGAGCAATAGGACAAGGGCGGTCGTTGATGTTAAAAATTGCCGTCGCATGTGTTTCCTCCAGTTTTGGTTTCAAGTGCGATCTGGAGCGGTCGCCGGCACGCGGCCGCTCCAACAGTTTCCCCCTCTATACGTAGCGGAACACGCCGATGGCGTAGACTACGGAGAGAGCGAGAGCCCACCACAGGTTGGGTCCAACCAGACCCAGCCAAGCGAGATGGATGAAGGCGCTGCCGAGCAGCGACAGGAAGAGACGGTCGCCGCGCGTCGTCTCGAAGCGGAGCACGCCGACGCGCGGATTGCCGCCCGGCGAGGCATATTCCCAGGCCGCCATGCCGCAAAGCAGCAGGAAGACGGTGCCGAAGAAAGCCGCCGTCGGCCAGGTCCACGCCATCCAGGAGAGGTCGAGGTTCATGGTCATACCCTCCCCAGGGCAAAGCCCTTGGCGATGTAGTTGCGGACAAACCAGATGACGAGCGCGCCGGGGATCAGCGTCAGCACGCCGGCGGCGGCGAGCAGTCCCCAGTCCATGCCGGCGGCCGAGACGGTGCGGGTCATGGTGGCGGCGATCGGCTTGGCGTCGGTGGTGGTCAGCGTGCGCGCGATCAGCAATTCCACCCATGAGAACATGAAGCAGAAGAAGCAGGCGACGCCGATGCCGCTGGCGATCAGCGGCATGAAGATCTTCACGAAGAAGCGCGGGAACGAATAGCCGTCGATATAGGCCGTCTCGTCGATCTCCTTCGGCACACCGGACATAAAGCCTTCGAGGATCCACACCGCCAGCGGCACGTTGAACAGGCAGTGCGCCAGCGCCACCGCGATATGGGTGTCGATCAGGCCGAAGGCGGAATAGAGCTGGAAGAACGGCAGCGCGAACACCGCCGGCGGCGCCATGCGGTTGGTCAACAGCCAGAAGAACAGATGCTTGTCGCCGAGGAAGCGATAGCGCGAGAAGGCGTAAGCCGCCGGCAACGCTACGGCGACCGAGATCACCATGTTCATCACCACATAGGTGATCGAGTTGATATAGCCCGAATACCAGGACGGGTCGCTGAAGATGGTGCGATAGTTGGCGAGCGTCGGCGCATGCGGATAGAGCGTCAGCGACGAGACGATCTCAGCATTGGTCTTGAAGCTCATGTTGATGAGCCAGTAGATCGGCAGCAGGATGACAATGATGTAGAGCGTCGGCACGATCCACCACCAGCGCGATTCCTCGCCGCGGCTCCGCATCAGGCGCGCCACCTCGTCCTGCGACAGGGCGCTGCTCAGCCCTTCCGAAACCGCCGTCTCGCTCACTCTGTTCGCTCTTTCGTTAACGCCGGTCATCTCAGCGCTCCGCGTCGTAGTTGGTCATCACGGTGTAGAAGACCCATGACAACAGCAGGATGATCAGGAAGTAGACGAGCGACATCGCCGCCGCCGGACCGAGGTCGAACTGGCCAAGCGCCGTCTTGACCAGGTCGATCGACAGGAACGTCGTCGAATTGCCGGGACCGCCGCCGGTGACGACGAAAGGCTCGGTGTAGATCATGAAGCTATCCATGAAGCGCAGCAGCACTGCGATCAAAAGCACGCGCTGCATCTTCGGCAGCTGGATGTAGCGGAACACCGCCCAGCGCGAGGCGCCGTCGATCTTGGCCGCCTGGTAGAAGGCATCCGGGATCGAGACCAGGCCGGCATAGCAAAGCAGCACGACGAGGCTGGTCCAGTGCCAGACGTCCATTATGATGACGGTGACCCACGCGTCGATCGGATCCTGGACATAGTTGTAGTCGATGCCGAGCGCATTGACGTAGTAGCCGAGCAGGCCGATGTCGTTGCGGCCGAAGACCTGCCAGATCGTGCCGACGACATTCCATGGGATCAGCAGCGGCAGCGCCATCAACACCAGGCAGACCGGCACGCCCCAGCCCTTCTTCGGCATGTTGAGCGCGATGAAGATGCCGAGCGGCACCTCGATGATGAGGATGATGAAGGAGAAGATCAGGTTGCGGACCATCGCTTCCCAGAAGCGGTCGGAGGACAAGAGCTCCTCGAACCACTCCGTGCCGGCCCAGAAGAAGACGTTGTTGCCGAACGTGTCCTGCACCGAATAGTTGACGACGGTCATCAGCGGGATGACGGCCGAGAACGCCACCAGCACCAGCACCGGCAGCACAAGGAACCAGGCCTTGTTGTTCCAGGTCTTTTCCATCTATGCCCCCATCTCGACGCGCCAGGAATCGGCATAGATGTTGATGCCGGCCGGATCGAAACTCACCTTCGGATCGGCCGGCACGGTGTCGTCCTCGCCGATGACGGCGGCGATCTCGCGGCCCTCGAGGCTGGCGCGCACCACCTTGTGGCGGCCGACATCCTCGACCTTGCTGACTTTGACGGCCATGCCGTCGCGGCCGAGCCTGACATATTC
>NZ_RZOJ01000415.1:0-5320 GCF_003998845.1 Mesorhizobium sp. M4A.F.Ca.ET.022.05.2.1
GGGTGGAATGGCTGAGATTGACCGGCAGCCAACCACCAATGATCGCAACCGAGGAGGGCCTCGATTCGGGCCTGCTCGCCGGCTTCTTGCTCGTGGTCACCATTTCGCCTGACAGCGATCCGGCGGCGCTCGAGCGCATAATCAGGCTCCGAGCGGACAAGGACACGCTTTTCGTGCTGCCAAAATGGCAAACCTTGCCACTACAAACGCCCGAAGGCTGGGAGATGAAAATCGAGCGGTTGCCCGACGCGGTCGTGAACGACTGGCTCGGCCGCATCGCCAAGGCCAAGCTCGGAGTCGGCAAGAGCCCGGTCGAACACCTCGACATTGGAGGGCATCTCATCGCTGCACCCGAAGACATGCAATGGGTGGCCGACGAGCACCCGCTGATTGCGGCGGGCAACGGCAAGGCCGTTCTCACCGAACTCGACGACAAGCCTTTCTACATCCTGACCGATCCGGACCTCATCAACAACGCCGCGCTCAAGGATCCCGACAAGGCCAGGGCGGCGCTGGACCTTATCGCCATGCTGGAACCCGGCAAGGGTGCGGTGATGTTCGACCTGACACTGCATGGCGCCGGGCGCAAATACGATCTCGCCAAGCTTTTGGTCGAGCCGCCCTTCCTGGCGCTGACGCTGTCGATCCTTGCCGCCGCGGCGCTGGCCTTCCTGCATGGTCTTGGCCGCTTCGGCCCGCCGCGCGCCGAGGGCCGGGCGATCGCCTTCGGCAAGCGGGCGCTGGTCGACACCACGGCGATGCTCTTCAAGCGCGCCGGACGTCTGGAGGAACTGGGCGATCGCTATGGCGCCCTGATGCGGCAGCGTGCCGGCGCGCTGCTTGGCGCGCCGCACGGGCTGCAGGGCGAAGCGCTCGACCGCTGGCTCGATTCCCGCGACAAGGGCGAGGCCCAGGGGTTCACGACGCGGCTCAAGGCCGCGAACAATGCCAGTTCGCTGGCGGAAATGCATGAGGCAGCCGAACGGCTGCACGACTGGACGGCAAGGAGGCTCGGTGAACGTCGATGATGTGAAGGCCCTGGCGACAGCGATCAGGGAAGAAGTGGCGAAAGCGATTACCGGCCAGCACGACACGGTCGACCTGATGCTCACCGCCCTGTTCGCCGGCGGGCATATATTGCTCGAAGGACCGCCGGGGACCGCTAAGACCATGACCGCGCGCTGCTTCGCGCAGGCGCTCGGTGTCGCCTATGGGCGCATCCAGTTCACGCCGGACCTGATGCCCGGCGATATCGTCGGCTCCAACATCTACAATTTCCAGAGTGGGCAGTTCACGCTGACGCGCGGCCCGATCTTCTGCGATCTTCTGCTTGCCGACGAGATCAACCGCACCCCACCGAAGACCCAGGCCGCCCTCCTGGAAGCCATGCAGGAGCACGCTGTCACCTTCGACGGCACCACCCATCCGCTCGGCCGCAATTTCATGGTGGTGGCGACGCAGAACCCCATCGAGCATCAGGGCGTCTATCCGCTGCCGGAGGCGCAGCTCGACCGTTTCCTGTTCAAGCACCGGGTGAGCTATCCGGACCTGCAGGACGAGCGCGCCATCATCGTCCATCACGGCGGCGGCTCCGCCTCGCACGACATCGCGCAATACGGCATCAAGGCCCGGACCGACCGCAAGACGCTGGAAAAGGCGCTCGAAACCGTCGGCTCCGTCACCCTGGTCGACGACGTCGTCAACTATATCGCGGCGCTCGTGCGCGCCACACGCGAGAGCCCGGACCTGGAGGTCGGCGCCAGCCCTCGCGCGGGCGCCATGCTGGCGCGGGCGGCGCGGGCACGGGCCACGCTCGACGGTCGCGCTTACGTGATCCCGGACGACGTCAAGGCGCTCGCCGTGCCGGCGCTGCGCCATCGCGTCATCCTTTCGCCGGCCGCGCAGATCGATGGGCGGCTGGTGGAGCAGATCGTGTCCGATCTCGTCGACCAGACGGAAGCGCCGCGGTGATCTATCCGAGCGGCAGAGCGGTCTGGGCGGCGGCGGTGGGAGCGATCCCGGCGTTCCTGATCGCGCTTGCGCTGCCGTCCTTCTGGTATCTCGGCCTGCTCTGGATCTGCCTACTGCTTGGCTTCCTGGCGGTGGACGCGGCCGCCGGACGCGGGCGCGCCTCGCTCAGCGCCAGCCTCGACGCGCCGCCGCAGGTCGGCGTCGGCGGCCGTTTCGCTGTCCATGTCGCCGCCAGTCTCGGCAAGCAGGCGCGCAAGCTGCAGGCGCGCGTCGGCCATGATCAGCGGCTGGAGCCGATCAACGGCACCGGCGGCGTGCTGCCGGCGGATGGCGGCACGCTCGACCTCGAATTCACGGCGCTCAGGCGCGGCATGGCCAATTTCGACCGGCTATGGTTGCGCTGGCGCGGGCCGTTCGGGCTGGTCTGGAACCAGGTCGTGCTGCCGATGGACGAGAAGGTGGCGGTGCTGCCCGATGTCAGCCACGCCCGCGACGAGGCGATCACGCTTTTGCAACGCTCGGCGCAGGCCGACGGCCACGCACAAAAGCGGGCCGGCCAAGGCCGCGAGTTCGAGGCGCTAAAGGACTACCAGCCCGGCATGGGCCGGCGGATGATCGACTGGAAACGCAGCGCCCGCCACGGCAAGCTTCTGGCGCGCGAGTTCCGCATTGAGGAGAACAACAACGTCGTGCTCGCCATCGACAGCGGACGCCTGATGTGCGAGCCAGTCGACGGCGTGCCGAAGGTCGACCGCGCGGTGACGGCGGCGCTGCTGTCGGCGTTCATCGCGCTGAAGGGCGGCGACCTCGTCAGCCTGTTCTCCTTCGATGCGCGGCCGCGCGTCTCCAGCGGCGCGGTGCGCGGCTCCGCCAGCTTCCCGATGATCCAGAAGCGGGCGGCAGAGATCGACTATTCCAGCGAGGAAACCAACTTTACGCTGGCGCTGACGACGCTTTCGGGCAAGCTCGACCGGCGCTCGCTGGTCATCATCTTCACCGATTTCGTCGATCCGATCAGCGCCGAGCTGATGCTGCGCACCGTCGGCCGGCTGACCGAGCGCCACCTGGTGCTGTTCATGATGATGAAGGATGTCGAGCTGGAGAGCCTGGCCGACATGCCGCCGGCGACGCCGGAGGACGTGGCGCGCGCCGTCACCGCCGGCGGCCTGCTTAGGGAACGGCAGGTCGTGATCGGACGGCTGAGGCTGCTCGGCGCGCATGTCATCGAGGCCGATCACCAGCGGCTGGGCCCGGCGCTGGTCGAGCGCTATCTCGAGCTCAAGCAGGAGAATCTTTTGTGACGACGCCGGCCGGCACCGATGCGGTACGCCAGACGCTCGCCAGCTTCCGCCAGGAGCGCGAGGCCGACTGGCTGGCATTCGAGGCGCTCTTGGCGCGGGTCGAGAAGCGAGCGCCGCGCACGCTGTCGGAAGACGAATTGCTGTCGCTGCCGCTGCTCTACCGCTCGGCGCTGTCCTCGCTGTCGGTGGCCAGGGCGACGTCGCTCGACAATGCGCTCGTCTCTTATCTCGAAGCGCTCTGCCTGCGCGGCTATTTCTACCTTTACGGCGCCCGGCGTGGCTTGCGGCAGCGCATCGGCGATTTCTTCCTGCATGACTGGCCAAACGCTATCCGCGTCCTGTGGCGGGAAACCCTTGTTGCGGTCGGACTGACGGCGGTCGGCGCCGGCTCCGGCTACTGGCTGGTGGCGTCCAACAAGGGCTGGTACGACGCCATCATCGCGCCAAGCCTTGCCGGCGGGCGCAATCCGGACTCGTCGGCCGAGATGCTGCGCAGCGTGCTCTATGGCGGCGCCGACAGCCAGTTCCTGTCGAGCTTTGCCGCCTATCTCTTCACCCACAACACACAGGTGGCGATCCTGGCCTTTGCGCTCGGCTTTGCCTTTGCCGCGCCAAGCGTGCTGATCATCCTGATGAACGGCTGCATGCTCGGCGCGATATTCCAGATCTACGCCGCCAAGGGGCTGGGTTTCGGGCTCGGCGGCTGGCTCGCCATCCACGGCACCACCGAGCTGTTCGCCATCGCGCTGGCTGGGGCCGCCGGCATGCGCATCGGCACGCGCATCGCCTTTCCCGGCGAGCTGACCCGCATGGCGTCCGCCGCCGAGGCCGCACGGATCGCGGCGACCGTCATGGTCGGCGTCGTCGTGATGCTGCTGTTTGCCGGCCTGCTCGAAGGCATCGGCCGGCAGACGATCAACGGTGACGGCGCCCGCTACGCCATCGGCGGCGGCATGCTGGCCTTTTGGTGCGCCTATTTCTACCTGTTCCGAATGGTGCGGCATGGCGATCACTAGACGCGCCGCGTTCGCGCCGACACGGCCGCTGATCACACCGGAAGGCGTCGATCTCAGGATCAGGCTTGCCGACGCCGGCACGCGGGCCTCGGCCTTCCTGCTCGATGTGGTGATCATCGCCACCACCGCGGTCCTCATCACCATTGTCGCCCTGTTCGGGCTACGCGGCATCGGTTTCGGCGGGCTGCAGCCGCTGTTCGTGGTCTGGATCATCCTGATCTTCCTGCTGCGCAACGCCTATTTCATCGCCTTCGAGGCCGGCCGACGCGCCGCGACACCCGGCAAGCGTATCGTCGGCATAAGGGTCGCCTCGCGCAGCGGCGCGGGTCTCACAGTCGACCAGGTTATCGCGCGCAACCTGATGCGCGAGATCGAGATCTTCCTGCCGCTGTCGATCATCGCCGGACGCGGCGGCGCCGGCGTCGCCGACACGCTGACCACCGTCTTCGGACTGGTGTGGGCGCTGCTCTTCGCGCTCTTCCCGCTGTTCAACCGCGACCGGATGCGCATCGGCGACCTGCTCGCCGGAACCTGGGTGGTCGAGGCGCCGAGGCTGAAGCTGGTCGAGGACCTGTCGCGGAGCAAGGATCCAGTCGCGGCCCGTTTCAAGTTCAGCGCTGCGCAGCTCGACGCCTACGGCATCGCCGAGCTGCACAAGCTGGAGGAAGTGCTGCGCCGCGACGACTATTTCGCGATGAAGGCCGTAGCCGAAATGATCGGGAAGAAGATCGGTGTGACGATCGAAGCGCCGGATTCCAGGGCGTTCCTGACCGCCTACTACGGCGAGCTCAGGGCGCATCTCGAACGCAAGCTGCTGCTCGGCAACCGCAAGGCGGATAAGTACGCGCGGTAGGCCGGAGCGGTATTCTCGATAATCACGAGACGTTGGTGCTGCCCCTCATTGCCCTGCCGGTGTCCAGCCGATAGATGGGTAACAGTTTGAACCGGATACATAGGTAACAGTTCTCCCCCTATTTGTCCGCTGCAGCGCCAAGCGGATTGGTTAGCGCGGCGCTGCAGCGGACAAGCGTC
>NZ_RZOJ01000416.1:0-5318 GCF_003998845.1 Mesorhizobium sp. M4A.F.Ca.ET.022.05.2.1
GTCTGACCCTTGCTGCCGCCGCACTTCGACCCCGCCCGCCATCACCGCAAGTGCGGTCGAGCGGAGCGGCGAGCGCCAGCCGAGCCGGCCGGCGAGATCGGCCAGCCACGTCACCGGCCGTGCGGCCATCGGCGGAACGGCAAACACGGGAGCCGGGGGCAGGCCGAGCCAGTTGCGATGCAAAAGCACAAGGTCCTTCAGCGTCAGGCCTTCATCGCCCGCGAGCGAGAGGTCCGAGCCGGAGGGCAAGACGCCGCCGATCGCGGCGCTGACCGCGCCGGCGACGTCGTCGAG
Organism: Mesorhizobium sp. M4A.F.Ca.ET.022.05.2.1; assembly: GCF_003998845.1. Taxonomy (NCBI): domain Bacteria; kingdom Pseudomonadati; phylum Pseudomonadota; class Alphaproteobacteria; order Hyphomicrobiales; family Phyllobacteriaceae; genus Mesorhizobium; species Mesorhizobium sp. M4A.F.Ca.ET.022.05.2.1. Next base: position 295 of record NZ_RZOJ01000416.1, read on the forward strand.
CGCGACCGTCGTGACCGGGCTGTCGGCGTAAGCCAAAGGGATCGCCAACGGGAAGGCAGCGAGCGCCCTCAACAAGGCGGAGCCGCCATGCGCATTGCGGCCGGGCACCAGCGCCGGCCGCAGGATGACATGCCGCACCCCGCTTGCCGCGAGCGCCCCGTCGGCCCGCCTCTTGGTGTCGAGAAAGGGCAGGTCGCGGCCGGTTCCCGCTGTGTCCGCCGAGATCTGGACGATCAGCAATTCCCGGTCGCGCGCGGCCTCATAGAGAGCGAGCATCGCTTTTTCCTGGGTGGCCGTCAGGTCATCGGCGAGCCCGTCCTGCAGGGCGCCGGCGCAATTGACCACGGCCCGCTGGCCATCCAGCGCGGTCTGCCAGTCCACGCTCCGCGTCATGCCGGCGAGATCGGCCTTCAGCCAGCGCACCTGCGGCATCCTCAGCGCCGCGCGCGCCGGCTCGCGTCCAAGCCCCGTGACCTGGTGGCCTTCCCCCGCAAGTCTTCTTGTGACGGCGGACCCGATGAAGCCGGTCGCGCCGAGAATCAGGACGTTCATGCCGGAACTTTAGCTGAAACCACTTCAGCAGAAACCAGGTCGGATGGCTCTCATCCAGCGCACGATCGCCACCGACGCCGTCGCCGCCAAACAGGTGGACTTAAAGCATGACCCCGGAATCGTCGCCGATTTCCGGGGTCATGCACGAGGGGCGCCAGGCGGGGTTCCGGCGCGCCTCAATGGCCTCCGCCACTACCGCCGGCCTGGTCGGCCGGCTTGCGGATGAACAGGACGAACAGACCGAGCGTAGCGAACAGCACCGTCAGCATGTAGAACACGTCCATGAAGGACAGCAGCGATGCCTGCTGCTGGACCATGCCGGACAGCTTGGAGATCGCCGCCTTGGTGGCGTCGAGACCGGCGGTCTGCTCGAAGTTCATGGTCATGTTCTGCAACTTCTGCTGCGCTTCGGCGCTGCCCCACTGCACGTGCTCGGCCAGCCTGGCGTAGTGGAAGGCGTTGCGGTCGATCAGCACCGTGTTGATGACGGCAAGGCCGACGGCGCCGCCGAGGTTGCGGGTCAGGTTGAACAGGCCAGACGCATTCTTCAGCCGCTCCGGCGGCAGCGTGCCGAGCGCGATGTTGTTGATCGGCACCATGCACAGCATCATCGAGCAGCCGCGCAGGATCTGCGGGATGAGCAGCTCGTAGAAATCCCAGTCGGCGGTGAGATGCGTCATCCACCAGGTGCCGGTGGCGAAGCCGAAGAAACCGATCATCATCATCAGCCTGAGATCGATCTTGTTCGACAGGATGCCGGCAACGGGCGCTGTGAAGAACATCGCCAGGCCGCTGACGAACAGCGCTTCGCCGATCATCATCGAATCGTAGCCGCGGATGCGGCCGAGGAACACCGGATAAAGATAGGTGAGCCCGTAGAGGCCGATGCCGACGACAAAGGAGAACAGCGAGCCGAAGGCGAAGTTGACGTTGGTGAAGGCGCGCAGGTCGACGATCGGCTCCTCGGCGGTGAAGGCGCGCCAGAAGAACAGCACCGCGCCGATGCTCATGACGGCGGCGCAGATGAACACCGCCTGGTCCTGCAGCCAGTCGTTGTTCGGGCCTTCCTCCAGCACATATTCCATGCAGCCGAGGAAGGCAGCCATGCCGGCGAGGCCCCACCAGTCGAACTTCGAGAACAGCTTGAGGTTGGGCTTGTCGAAATCGATCAGCGTCCAGGCCGCCGTCGCCACCAATATGCCGGGCACGACATTGATCAGGAACAGCCAGTGCCAGGACATCGCGTGGCTGATATAGCCGCCGACCGTCGGGCCGATCGTCGGCGCCAGCGTCGCCACTAGGCCGATCATCGGCGAGACGACGGCGCGGCGCGACGGCGGGAAGATGGTGAAGGCGGCCGCGAAGACGCTGGGGATCATGCCGCCGCCGATGAAGCCCTGGATGGCGCGGTAGACGATCATCTGGTCGATGTTGGTGGCGGTCGCGGCCAGCGCGCTGGCCGCCGTGAAGCCGGCGGCAGCGATCGTGAACAGGACCCGCGTCGACAGCATCCGGCTGAGGAAGCCGGACAGCGGGATCATCACCACCTCGGCGATCAGATAGGCCGTCTGCACCCACGGGATCTCGTCCGAACTGGCGCTCAAGCCCGCCTGGATCTCGGCCAGCGAGGCCGAGACGATCTGGATGTCCAGGATCGCCATGAACATGCCGAACACCATCGCCAGGAAGGCGATGACGCGGCGAACCGGCATATGGTCGGCCGGCAGGGCGGGTGCCGCCGGCCGTGCCGGTATCGATCCTGCGGTGACGGTTGCGGTTGCCATGTCATGGCCTCCCTGCGGCAATTCCGGGAAAGGCGCGCGCGGCTTTCCGTTCGGAATTGCGTCAAAACAAATACTTGGGCTGGCTGGGCGGCCCGGCGCTCGACAAGCCGCCGGGCCGCCCCCCAAAAGTGCCTAGTTGGCCGTCGCGGCCGGCGCGGTACGGCTGTCGGCGGCGACGATGACGCTCAGGCCGGCGCGCAGCTTGCCGGTCTTCAGGACGTCGGCTGGCACGTCGATGCGGACCGGAACGCGCTGCACCACCTTGGTGAAGTTGCCGGTGGCGTTTTCCGGCGGCAGCAGCGAGAACACCGCACCCGAAGCCGGCGCCAGCGACGAGACCGTGCCTTCGAAACTCTGGCCGTCGATCGCGTCGACCGTGATGCGGACCTTCTCGCCGGCCACCAGATGGCCGAGCTGCGTCTCCTTGAAGTTGCCGACGATGTAGAGCTTGTCCATCGGCACGACGACGGCGAGCTTCTGGCCGGGGCTGACGAGGTCGCCCTGCTCGACCGAGCGGTTGCCGACGACGCCGTCATAGGGCGCCTTGAGGACGGTGAAGGACAGATCGCGCGCGGCCTTGTCGCGGCCGAGCTGCAGCGAAGCCAGTGTGCTTGCCGACTCCGCGCGCTGCGCCTCGAGCACCCCGATATTGGCTTGGGCAGCGGCGATCTGTGCATCGGCGCCGACGAGCGCCGCCTTGGCCTGGTCGAGCGCTGTCTGCGCGTCGTCGAGCTGCGCCTGCGTGCCGACATGGGTCTTGAGCAGCTGCGCCGCGCGGTCCTGGGCGCGCGCCGCATTGTCGGCCGCGGCCTGGTCGGCCACCTTCTGCGCCTGCGCCTGCTGCAGCGAGGCCTGGGCTGCCTTGGTCTGCGCGTCGATGCGGTCGAGCGTCTTCGCCAAAGTGGCGATCTGCGCCTCGGCCTGGGCGACGGCTATCTTGTAGTCGCCGTCATCGATGGTCAGCAGCGGGTCGCCGGCCTTGACCTGCTGGTTCTCGCTCACCAGGACCTTGTCGACATAACCGGAAATCTTTGGCGACACGAACGACATGTCGGCCTGGACATAGGCGTCGTCGGTTGAGATCATGAAGCGGCCGTCGGTCCAGTAGTCGTAGCCGTACCAGCCGCCGGCGCCGAGCAGTCCAAGCCCGATGATGGGCAAAAGCAGCGAGCGCACCGAACGCTTCTTCTTGGCGGGCGCCTCGGCCGGGGTCACGGTGGCGGGCTGCGGAAGCGCTTCCGGCGCTTCGGTCGATGGTTGGACCTTGGCGTTGGGAAACGTGCGGACTTCGGCTGTGGCGGGCGCGTTCGAGGACATGATATCTCTCAGCAGGTCTATATGAGGAAATTCTGTTATACTGAACCGTTCGGTTCGATACGGAGATTGACTTAGCGCTAAAACAGGCCCATATCAAGAGGCAATCGAACCGGTTGGTTCGAATTATTTTGCGAGGTGTGACTTTTATGGCCGAAACAGTGTCCGACTCCGGCACGGACCAGTGCGACGTGCTGGACAGCCTGCGTCGAGGCCGCCCGGCGGCTGGGCAGGATCCGGTCAAGCGCAGCCAGATTATCGAGGGCGCGCGCCGTGTCTTCATCGACAAGGGCTTCGAGGCCGCCTCGATGAATGACATAACCCGAGAGGCCGGTGTCTCCAAGGGCACCATCTATGTCTACTTCGCCAACAAGGAAGAGCTGTTCGAGGCGCTGATCGAGGAAGAGCGCGGCACAATCTTCAAGAACATGTACGATATGCTCGACCGCTCCGGCGACCTGCGCGAGACGCTGGTCAAGTTCGGCAAGGTGCTGTCGCTCAAGATCACCTCGGCCAAGGTCATCCAGGCGCAGCGCACGGTGATCGGCGCGGCGGACAGGATACCCGACATGGGCGCGCGGTTTTACGAGCGCGGCCCGAAACGCGGCCATGACAAGGTCATGGCCTTCCTCAATGCCGCCATTGAACGCGGCCTGCTAAAGATCGACGATGTCGATCTTGCGGCCTATCAGTTCACTGAACTTTGCCTGGCCGGATTTTTCCGCCAGTGCATATTCTCCTACCGCACCAAGGCCCCCAGCCAGGATGAGATCGACCATGTCGTCAGGTCGGGCGTCGGCATGTTCCTGAAGGCCTACGGCACCGAAAAGCTCGCGGCCGAGGAGCAGGCGGCGCAGTCGGCGTGAAAACCTGAAGCGCGCGGAGCGATTGCGAAGGATCGCGACGTGCCTTGACGACGCGACGCAGACAGCGTCGTAACCGGCCTCGATGTCCGCCGGGCACGTCCTTCCTCCCGCTTAAATCGACCGTCGATCGCCCCTTTTGCGGAGCCCTCCGGAAGGGCTTGTTAACCATCGGTTCCTATGTCTCGGGACACGTTTGTTCGACGAATCTCGAGTGTGACATCCATGCGTTTCTCCCGTGCCAATCCTTCCGGCGCTTCCGCCCATGGCGACAACGTTGACAGTCATCCGGAAGATGCCCCGCAGCAAGGCACGGCCGCGCCGCCGCAGCGGCAAACGGGGCAGGTCGTCACGCTGCGAGCCTCCGTTGAGGGCGAATCGAATGCCGCCGCCTCGTTGGATTCTGAGGGTGGCGAGTTCGGCCGCCCGGCCTGGCAGCAATATTTCTTTCTCGCGCCCAATGTGCGCTTTACCCGCACGCCGGATTCCGACAAGCGGCCTGCAGCGCAGC
>NZ_RZOJ01000417.1:0-5291 GCF_003998845.1 Mesorhizobium sp. M4A.F.Ca.ET.022.05.2.1
ATCCACCAGGACATCCAGGCGCGGCGGTCCTTCGAACTCCGTGCCGGTGGCGTCGATCTCCAGGTTGGTGACGGTGCAGCGCGCGGTGTTTTTGGCCTCGGCAGCGACCAGATCGGCGACGCGCCGCCGCTGCGACTGCACCCATCCGGCGATCGGCTGCAGCAGCGCGCTGCGGTCGCTTTTGTCGTTGAAGAGATTTGTCCGCTCGTCGGGATCGGCCTTGAGGTCATACTGCTCGACCTTGCCGGTGGTCGCATTGAAGACGACCTTGCGGTCGTCCTCGCGGTAGCCGAACAGGAAGCCAGCCCAGGGATTGAAGAAGAAGGTCTTGTTCGGCCGCTGCTCGCTGAACAGGCTGCGCCCCTGCCACTGCTTGGGCAGCGGAAGACCGAGTATGTCGAGGATGGTCGGGGCGATGTCGACGATGCCGCCGACGGAATGCACGACCTGATCATGGAAGAGATGCTTGTTGATCATGATCAGCGGGATGTGGACGTTCTCCTCATAGATCGCGCTGGCATGGACATAGTCGTCATGCTCTCCGAACGCCTCGCCATGATCGCCAAGGATCACGACCAAAGTCGAATCGAGCTTGCCCGACTGCTTCAGCGACTCGAGGATTTCGCCAAGCGCCGTATCGCCGACCTTGAGGGCATTGAGGTAGGCATTGAATTTTTCGTCGTCCGAGTAGTGGACCAGCCCGGTGTGGGAGGAAGGCGCCATCTTCGAGAACATCGGGCTGTCGGTGATGTAAGGATAATGGGTCATCGCCGTGAACATGATGGCGAAGAAAGGATTCCCCTCGTCCTTGTTCATCCAGTCGATGGTCGACTGCGCCGTGCACAGATCACTGTTGTAATCCATGTTCTTCCACTGCTCGGAACTGAGCTTGAAGGTGGGAGTGGCGCATTTCTGCCCGCGATAATCCTGGATCGTATCAAGCCCCTTGTTGAGCAGGAATTCGTCGACCCGCTGGAACCGGGAATCCGCGCTCCAGAAGAAGCCGGTGCGAAAGCTGTGCGCGGAGAGCGTGTTGGAGATCGAATCCAGCGGCAGATACGGATGCTGCATCGTCATGCCGTAGTATGAGATGTCGTTGTACATCGAGGTAAACAGAGAAAATAGCGAGTAATGCGTGGAAGGGGCATGCGCGTAGATGTTGTCGAAGCGTATGGAGTCCGCGGCATAGCTCTTGATGTTCGGCGTGACCGGGTACTTGCCGCCAAACGTCTCGATGTATTTTGACGGCACTGACTCCATCATGAAGATCAGCACGTTCTTGATGGGATTCGGCGTCGGCGCCTTGAAGCTGGAGGTTTCCGGCGGACGCTCGCCGACGCTGGCGACATCTGGATCCTTGTCGTTGGCGCTCATGGTCAGCACCACCGGCGTCGGACTGAGCAGGGCCGATTCGACGAAATGCACGATCGGATTGTCGATCTTCGCCGCCGGCAGCGCTTCCGCATGCACGTGATAGCCCGTGCCGACCAAGGCGCCCGCGACGCCGAGCACGAGTGCGCCCAGAAGGACCCTGTGACCGATGACACCCAGCCGCAGCCACAGTCTGGCCGCGGCAGAGCCGAGAACAAGCACCAGGGCGATGGACACCGACAGGATAGCGACTTCCCTGAAGTTGAGCGCGTCGCCCATGGCGTTCCTGGCGTCCGCATTCTGGAGGAAGTCGCCATAGACCAGCCACTGGAAGGTGAACGGCTCGCCCAGCATCTTGACCAGATTTATGTTCGCAAACCCCCAGCTCAGCGACACCAGGACGGCAAGGTAGAAAAGGAAGAAGACGACGGCGGACCCAAGACGGCTGGCCTTGAGCAGAAAGAGCAGGATCAAGGCTGTCGCCGTCATCGACGCTATGACGACGAGGTCGTAGTAGCTCGATGCCAATCCCTTGGGGATGGATGCCACAAGGCCCCCAAGCGTCGTTTGCGGATCGACGATGATGCTCCGGTAGACGCCAAGCAGCAGCCACGACAGCAGACCAGTGCAAATGATCTGCAGGCTCATGCGCCGGAAACGCACGTCGCGCGCCGAAATCGGGCTCACCTTCGATGCTCTCCGGACGCTCACGGCTCTGCCCTGCCCGCCATGCCGGTACGGCTCGCCGAGCCAGTGCCGCCAATGATGTCGGCAATCGCAGCAACACTCATAGGAATACCCGCCGCCAGTTTGCGCTTCGGCCCGGCCACGGCCAAAAGCCTTCAAACCCCCATGACAGAATCGGTCTGCGCCGAAAAAGAGTCAACAAAATCAAGCATGCATTAACCAAGCTTGTTGAGGATTGGTTAACCGAACGCCTGATCGACGCAGCTTTTGGCCCGCCGCCTGCCGGTCCGGACATCGGCTAAGGGTCGGAAGCCGACGAATTTTCGACGCAGGCGACGGCGGCGCCGCGACCGCCCTCGCCGCCCGCACCGGCCTCACCCCAGCGCGTAAAAAGCTTCCGTGGAGATGGCCCTGAAATAGGCGGTGAATTCCCAGTAGTTCTCGATGCGCTCGGCAAAGGGGCGCGGCGGCGACTTCAGGGTCTCAGTCTTGAAACGGTCGAGGCGCTGGGAGCCGCCGAGATAGGCTATGATGGCGTTTCCGACCAGCGGGTCGGCGATGTCGCCATAGTGGATCGGGAAATATGGCTGCCCGGTCTCGAACAGCACGGATTTGATCTTGGCCCGAAACAGGTTGAGTTCGTTGAGGTAAGAATTGAACCGGTCGATGTCGAAACGCACTTTCTTGCGGTGATCGCCAGCGGGCAGCGGCTCCGAGGCATCGACAGTCCAGACGCCGGACGCCTCCGCCTCGAGCAGTGAAAGGAAGGACGCGACCGGGTTCCTGACGAGCCAGAGCTTCTTGACGCTGTCGTCTTCCAGCACCGGAAGAATGGCCGGCCGCGTCTGCTCGGGAAATATGTGGAAGCCGACAAAGCGGGCCACCGGGTCGTCGAAGATCCGCGCGATGAATTGCTCGGGGTCGGCGTCCCGCACCTCTACGGCCTCACGGGGCAGGTTCATCTTCTCGTGGTAGTCGTTGCGCAGGCCGACAAAGGTCGAATTGAAGACCTCGCCATGCATCACCATCCCGTCATACTGATTGAGATGGCGGTTGAGCGCTTGGGATCCGGTCCTTGGCGAGGCGATAAGCACGAACTTTTGACATGGCTGCATTCGCACGAGGCCCGCGAAGACGACGACGGCACCGAAAATACACCAACGACCCCTTGGATCAATTGCACCGCCGCAGCATGGATCGGCGATGGCGGGCGCTGCCCAGCGCCCGCCATCGTGATGCTTTTCAACACTGGTTCGCGGGATCAGCCGCCGCGCAGTCGGGTCGGACCGAGGCTGGCGATGGTCGTGCCGCGCTGTTCGGAAGGACATGTCGGCAGAAAGCGGCTCGCATCGGCGTAGGTCATCGTCGCGATGGAACCCTTCAGCCCGCCGCGCTTGGCGATCCAGCCGCGAACCCAGCCGGGATAGTTCTTCATCATGAAATTGGCGGCCACCTGGTTGCCGCGCGCGCCGGCGCCATACGGCAGGTGAAAGCCGAACGACGCGCGCTGCGTGATGCAGACCTTACTCCTGGGCATCGACAGATAGAGTGTGCAGGCCGAGTCGCAGGCGCCGCTGAAGCGCACGAAGGTGCCGCTGCGGCGCATCTTCAGCGCACGGATAGCATAGTCGATCACATAGCCGCCGCGGTCGCCGCTGATCGTCTTGACGTTGGCACTGCCGAGGTTGATGCGCGGCCGCATAAGTTGGTCGGCGGAGCTCGCCGAGACCGTGGCGCCCATTACGACGAGCGCACCGAGAAACATCATTGTCGTTTTCATTTGCGCCTCCTGATATGCCGTCATGACTAGCCAGGAGCCGTAAAGATTGCTTATGCCGCGTCGCTAAAGTTGTAACAGTCGTTTGATTGCACAGCCATTTTAGGAACTGCTTGAGGACTTGGTTTACCGACAGCGCAGAAGCATGATCACCAAAAAGTAAACCTGGCACGGGCATCATGACGGAAGGGATCGCGCCGCGGAGGCGCTTGCGGTGGAACTGAACAAGGAATTTCGATGGCCGTTGGTGGCAAGGAGCTAAGGCCGTTGCAGCCGGAAGGCGGGCGTCGCCGCGTCTGTGTCATGACGAGCGTGATCGGCCGTCGCGGCGAAGACGAAGCGGCCATGGTCGCGCTGGCCAGGCTTTTCGCCGCGGACGGCGACGAGGTCACCCTGCTATGGGTGCCGGGCCAGCAAGAGCCCTCCTCCGAAACGATGGCGGCGCACCGCCACGCGCTGGAGACGACCTCGGTCCGGCTGCATGTGCTCGACAGCTCGGATCGGTTGCTGCCCTCGCTGGCGACGCCCGAGAGCCGGTCGGCCGCCGTGCTGCACTATCTCGAACGGTCCGGCCACGACCTGGTCTATGCGCCGCTCGAGGGCGGGCTGCCCTACTTCACCTTGCTCGCGGCCGAGACAGCAGCGTTCACCGCGCCGCCCATCGTCATCGTCGCCCATGCTCCCGCGCAATGGGAGCATGAAGCCGACAAGGCATTCATGGACAGCACCTCGGCGATTGCCGTCGCCTTCATGGAGAAATATTGCGCCGAGATGGCCGACGGGACGATCTGCGTGTCGGCAGCCTTACGCAGGTGGATGGTGTCGAAGGGCTGGAAGGCCAGGAAGTTTTCGGTGATACCGCTGTTGCGGGACGCTGTAGACCCTGCCGGCGCGCTGCCGTCGACCGGCAAGGGAAGCGCAAGCGAGCTTGTCGTGCTGGCCGGGTGGCGGCATCGCGATGGTCTGACGCTGTTGTGCGATGCGCTGGACATCCTTGCGACGGCGGCGCCCAAGGACCTTAGCATCACCGCCTTTGGTCCGTTCGGAAGGATCATGGGCGAGCATAGCGGCGGACTGGTTGTGCGGCGCGCCGAGCGATGGCCGTTCAAGCTTAACCTGTTGGCGAATGCGGACCTGAACACAAGGCTCGACCGTGCCGCCAGGACCGGGGCGCTTGCGGTCGTTCCCGCGCGGGCCGCATCGACCGGCGCGACCGTCGCAGCCTGCATCGAGGCGGGGTTGCCGGTCGTTGCGACCAATGTCGGCGCGAACGCCGAGGCCTGGCTGGCCGAGGCGGGCCAGCCAGGCCTGGTCGAGCCCGACCCCGCCGCGCTGGCGCAGGCGATCTCGGCGGCGCTCGACGATCCGCCGCGCGTCCAGCGGATCGACCGCCTGCGCCAAACCCGGCAGGCCTGGCTGGATACGCGCGATCCGCCGCGCAGGCGGGCCCGCAAGG
>NZ_RZOJ01000418.1:0-5279 GCF_003998845.1 Mesorhizobium sp. M4A.F.Ca.ET.022.05.2.1
TGCCTGACCAGAGAAGCCTCATCCTCGACAAGATCCGCCAGGATGGCGCGTTCGATGTCGTCGTCGTGGGCGGCGGCATCAACGGCATCGGCGTTTTCCGCGAACTGGCGCTGCAGGGCCTGAAGGTGCTGCTGGTCGAGCGCAACGATTTCTGCTCGGGCTGCAGTGCGGCCCCCTCGCGCATGATCCATGGCGGTCTGCGCTATCTCGAGAATGGCGAGTTCGGCCTGGTGCAGGAATCGTTGCGCGAACGCGATGCGCTGCTGGCCAATGCGCCGCATATGGTGCGGCCATTGCCGACTGTAATTCCGATCCGCACCGTCTTCTCAGGGCTGATGAACGGGGCGGCAGGCCTTCTCGGGCTTTCTGACGCTCCTTCCAGCCGCGGCGCACTGGCGATCAAGGCGGGGCTCGCGCTCTATGACTGGACGACGCGCAAGCGCCGGGCGCTGCCGCGCCACAATTTCCGCGGCGCCAGGATGACATTCGCGCAATGGCCGGCGCTCGACCCGATGCTGCGCTTTTCCGCCACCTACTACGACGCCTGGATCAGCTATCCGGAACGGCTGGGCATCGAACTGCTGCTCGATGCCGGACGCCTGGCGCCCGACAGCCTGGCGCTCAACCGCGCCGAGATCACGCGCGTCGGTTCAGCCTTAGAACTTATCGACACGACAACCAACGAGCGCTTCCCTGTCATCGCCAAGGCAATCGTCAATGCGACAGGCGCATGGCTCGATTCGGCCATCGCCCGGCTCGACGCATCCGAAAAGCCTGCTGCACCGCTGGTCGAGGGCACCAAGGGCTCACACCTCATCCTCAACAACGAGCCGCTTTACCAGGCACTTGGCGGCCACATGATTTTCTTCGAGAACGCCGACGGCCGGGTTTGCATTATGTTCCCCTATCTCGGCAAGGTGCTGGTCGGTTCGACCGATATTCGCGTCAGCGAAGCCAGACGCGTGCGCTGCGAACCGGCGGAAGCCGATTACATACTGGCGGCGGCACGGCTGGTCTTTCCGGCTATTCCGGTTCACGCCTCCGACATCGTGTTCACCTATAGCGGCATCCGGCCGCTGCCGAAGAGCGACCATGCCTTCACCGGCAGGATTTCGCGCGGCCATTCCGTGCATCGCATTGCCGGCGACATCCCGCAGTTCTGCATGATCGGCGGCAAATGGACGACCTTCCGCGCCTTCGCCGAACAGGCGGCCGACGCAGTGCTGGCCGAGCTTGGCCGCGAGCGCCTTTGCGGCACGCTGACCATGCCGATCGGCGGCGGCCTCGGCTTCCCCCGGGACCCGGCGTCGCTGGCGGCCGATCTGGCTGGTGAGTTCGCGATCGGCGGCGCCCGCGCCGCGTATCTTGTCGACCGCTATGGCAGCGGTGCGCGCGACATCGTCCTGTTTTGCGGCGGGCGTCCCGACGATGTCAGACTGGACAGCAGGACCGAAACGACGGCAGCCGAAATCGTCTACCTGACCCGGCATGAGTTCGTAACCTGTCTGTCGGACCTTATCCTGCGCCGCACATCGCTTGCCATTTGCGGCGACATCTCGATGGCATCCATCGAACGCATCGCCGACGCACTGGCCGCCGAGCGCGGCTGGAGCGATGAGCATCGCGACCGCGAGGTGCAGGGCCTGGTTGCCGAACTCGACACCTATCACGGCGTCTCGCAGGAGATGCTCGTCCAACGCACGATTTCAGGAGCAGAAAATGAAGGTCAGCGCCAAGGCCCGCATGAACCGGATGTTCACCAACGGCAATTGCCTCGACGTGGCGCTCGATCACGGCGTCTGCAATGAACCGGATTTTCTCGTCGGCCTGGAGGACATGCCGCGAGTCATCGACACGCTGATCGCGGTAGGTCCGGACGCGCTGCAACTCGCCTACGGGCAGGCCGATCTGTTGCAATCGCGGCCGGACAAGGACAAGCCGGCGCTGGTCATGCGCATCGACATGGGTAATCCTTACAACGCCCAGCGCCACCGCGTGATGTGGTCGATGCTGCAGAATCATGACGAGCCGATCATCGGCGCGCTGGAGCTGGACGCAGCCTGCGTCGTCGTCAACCTGTTCATGCTTCCCGACGAGCCGGAGCTGTTTCGCCAATGCGTCGAAAACATCAGCAAGGTCCGCGCTGCCTGCCACAGATACGGCATGCCCTTGATGATCGAACCGCTGGTGATGCTGCCCAACGATGTGCGCGGCGGCTATCAGGTCGACGGCGACGCCGAGAAGATCGTCACCCTGGTGCGGCTCGCCGCCGAAATGGGCGCCGACATCATCAAGGCCGATCCGACGGCCCGGCCTGAGGATTTCCACCGCGTCGTCGAGGCGGCGCGCGTGCCGGTGCTGGTGCGCGGCGGCGGCAAGGACGACCTTAGGACCGTGCTGGCAAAATCGTCGGCCCTGCTCAGACAAGGCGCCAAAGGGCTGGTCTATGGCCGCAACATCTATCAGCATGCCAACCCGAAGGCGGTGGTCAACGCGCTGATGGCGATGGTCCACAAGGACGCCGGCGGCGAAGAGGCCTGGGAAATCTACAACAATGGCTGATCAGGCCGCATATCTGCTCGGTCTCGACGCCGGCAACACCATCATCAAGGCGGTACTGTTCGACCTCGCCGGGCGGCAGGTCGCCATGCACACCGTCGCCGGGCGCTCGCACACGCCGCAGCCCGGCTATGTCGAACGCGACCTCGGCGATATGTGGGCCGCTGCGCGCGACGCCATCCGCCGCTGCATTGCGCAGGCTGGTATCGACGCACGCCAGATCGCCGCTGTCGGCTGCGCCGGCCATGGCAACGGCCTCTATCTGATCGACCGCGCCGGCACCCCGCTGATCGGCATCCAGTCGCTCGACACCCGCGCCGCCGGCATGGCGGCGGAGCTGGCTTCGCGCAACGCCGGGGCCCTGCACGCGATCTGCCTGCAAAAGCCCTGGCCGGCGCAGACGCCAACCTTGCTGGCCTGGGTCAAGCAGCATGAACCCGACCTTTATGCCGCGACCGGCACGGCGATGCTGTGCAAGGATTTCATCGCCTTTTGCCTCACCGGAGAGCAGGTGAGCGATGTCTCCGACATGTCCGGCTGCGGCCTCGTCCGCATGCCCGAAGGCATCTATGATGGCGAGCTTCTGGCGCTCTACGGCATCGAGGACGCGCAGGCAAAACTGCCGCGGCTGCTCGACAGCGCCGACATTGCCGGGGCGGTCACCGCCAGCGCGGCCGATGAAACCGGGCTGGCAGAAGGCACGCCGGTCATCGCCGGCTATTTCGACGTTGTCGCCAGCGCCATGGGGGCCGGCGTCGTGCGCCCCGGCGAAGCCTCGATCATTGCCGGCACCTGGTCGGTCAACCAGGTTTTCTCCGCCGCGCCGGTTGTCGATCCCGATGTTTTCATGGTCGCGCGTTTCGGCCCCGGCCGCTTCGTCAACATCGAATCCAGCGCGACATCGGCCGCCAATCTTGAATGGTACGTGGGCGAATTCGTCGAGCGCGGCAGCCACCACGACGATCCGTTCGGCCACTGCAACGCAGCTGTCGGCGAAGTCACGCCGGCCTGGGACGACCCGATTTTCCACCCGTTCCTCTACGGCTCGGGCCAGGGCGCCGAGTTCCGCGCCGGCTTCTACGGCCTGGCCGGCTGGCATAGGGAAGGCCATCTGCTGCGCGCGCTGTTCGAAGGCGTCATGTTCGAGCACCGGCGCCACATCGATGTGTTGAAACACGCCGGCGTCAGCTTCGACAAGGCGGTGCTATCCGGCGGCGGCTCCCGCAGCGAACATTGGCCGCAAATTTTCGCCGACGGGCTCGGCGTACCGATCACCGTTCCTGAAGCCCGCGAGACCGGCGCGCTTGGCGCGGCGATCGGCGCCGGCGTGGCGGTCGGACTGTTCGCCGACTATGAGTCCGGCGTCGACGCCATGACCCGTCAGCGCGCCGCCTACCGTCCGGACCCGGCAATGCAGCGACATTATGCCAGGCGTTATCGCGCCTATTGCGGCCTCGCCGATGCGCTGCGATCGTTCTGGACCGAACAGGCCGCAGGACCAGGCAGAGCAGCAGAATGACCCAAAGGCTGGACGGCGACTACGACTACATCATCGTCGGCGCGGGTACGGCCGGCTGCGTGCTGGCCAACCGCCTGAGCGAAGATCCGGCGACGCGCGTGCTGCTGCTCGAGGCCGGCGGCAGCGACAATTACCACTGGGTGCACATTCCTGTCGGCTATCTTTATTGCATCGGCAATCCGCGCACCGACTGGATGATGAAGACGGCGCCGGAAGCCGGCTTGAACGGCCGCTCTCTGGTCTATCCCAGGGGCAAGGTGCTGGGCGGCTGCACATCGGTCAATGGCATGATCTACATGCGTGGCCAGGCTGCGGACTATGACGGCTGGCGGCAGATGGGCAATGTCGGCTGGGGCTGGGACGACGTACTGCCGTATTTCCTCAGATCCGAAGACCATCATGGCGGCAAGACCAGGCTGCATGGTTCCGGCGGCGAATGGAAAGTGGCGCGGCAGCGCCTGTCCTGGCCGATCCTGAACACGGTGCAGGACGCGGCGAAGGAATTCGGCATCATGCCGCGCGAGGATTTCAACGACGGCGACAATGAGGGTTCCGGCTTCTTCGAGGTGAACCAGAGCAAGGGGGTGCGCTGGAACACCGCCAAGGCATTCCTGCGCCCGGCGCTGCGGCGGCCCAACCTGCGGCTGGTCGCCAACGCGCATGTCGAGAAGGTGCTGTTTGAGGGCAAGCGGGCTACGGGGGTCGGCTACCTCGCCGGCGGCGAGGCACGTCAGGCCAGCGCCAGGCGAGAGGTGTTGCTGACGGCCGGCGCAATCAACACGCCGAAACTGCTGGAGCTTTCCGGTGTCGGCCAGCCGGATCGCCTCGCCTCGCTCGGCATCGATTTGGTTCACGCCAGCCCCGATGTCGGTGAGAACCTGCAGGACCACCTGCAGATCCGCACTGTCTACAAAGTGTCGTCGGCGCTGACGCTCAACACCCTTGCCAACAGCCTGACCGGCAAGGCGCGGATCGCGCTGCAATATGCGTTTGCCCGGTCGGGACCGATGTCGATGGCGCCAAGCCAGTTCGGCATGTTCAGCAAATCCGATCCGTCGATGGCGACGCCGGACCTGGAATACCACGTCCAGCCCTTGTCGACGGACCGGCTGGGCGACCCGCTGCACCCGTTCCCGGCGATCACCATGTCGGTCTGCAATTTGCGGCCCGACAGCATCGGCTCCGTACATGCCACGACACC
>NZ_RZOJ01000419.1:0-5254 GCF_003998845.1 Mesorhizobium sp. M4A.F.Ca.ET.022.05.2.1
GCCCGCCGGCCCCCCCCCCAACCGCCCCTACCCGCCCTTCGACCCGATGCAGGTGTTCGGCGACGACAGCGACGACAATGCCGGCGCCACCGCGCCCGCCGTCGCCGGCCAGATCTACGGCGCGAAGGTCGAAAGCGAGATGTCGCTGAAGACGGTCGACTTCCCGATCGATACGGCGTCCTTCGATGAGAAGAGCGACCTCTCGGCCGACGAGGTGGAAAAGGTGGTGCGCGAGGCCGGCACCGATCTCAGCGACGGCGCCATCCAGGTCGCCTCACTGCATTATGTCGACCCTCAGCGATTCGGTGATGCCTTCGCCGAGAGCATGGCCGGCTCCTACGACGTCAAGATCGTGCCCGAGAATGTCTCGGTTTCGCCGCGTGTTGAAACCGATGACCAGACGCCGGCATTCGCCGAGGAAATCATCCCCTTCACCAAGGATACCGGCATCGCCGAGGCCTTCGCTGATTCGGGCTACACGGGCGAGGACGCCACCGGCATGGCTGATGCCATCGGCAAGCTGCTCAACGCTCCGGCGCTGAAGGCGGGAACCGTGCTACGCGTCGGGCTCGAGGTCCATGGCGACGCCGCCAAGGTGGTTCGCACCAGCGTCTATGACCGGACCCAGCACATCGTCACCATCGCGCTCGACGACCGCGGCCAGTATGTGCCGGCGCAGGAGCCCGAGCCCAACCCCGAACTGCTGACCGCCTTCGATGATTCGCCGCCGGTGGTCGTGCGTGGCAACCTGCCCAACATCTACGACGGCATCTATCGCGCTGCCTATTCCTACGGCATGTCTAAGAAGCTAACGCAGCAACTGGTCAAGCTCTTGGCCTCCGATGTCGACTTCCAGTCGCGGCTCGGCCCCTCCGACCGGATCGATGTGCTGTTCTCGCAGCCGGACGGCGATGACCAGGCCTCCGACGAATCCGAACTGCTCTATGTCTCGGCAACCTTCGGCGGACAGATGCGCAATTTCTACCGCTTCCAGATGCAGGACGGCAGCACAGACTATTTCGACGAGGATGGCTCAAGCGCCCAGCAGTTCCTGCTGCGCAATCCGCTGCCGGCGGGGAAATTCCGCTCCGGCTTCGGCGCGCGCCGGCATCCGATCCTCGGCTATGTCCGCATGCATACCGGCGTCGACTGGGCCGCCCCGATCGGCACGCCGATCATTGCCGCCGGCAACGGTGTCATCGAGAAGGCCGGCTGGGCCGGCGGGTACGGCAAGCAGATCATCATCCGCCACGCCAACGGCTACGAGACTTCCTACAATCACCAGACCGCTTTTGCCAGAGGCATCGAGCCGGGCGTTCACGTCCGCCAGGGCCAGGTCATCGGCTATCTTGGTCAGACCGGCCTCGCCACCGGCCCGCATCTGCACTATGAGCTGATCGTCAACGGCACCAAGGTCGACCCGATGCGCGTTCGCCTGCCGGTCGGCAAGGTGCTGAAAGGCGACGACCTGGTTGCCTTCAAGCGCGAGCGCGACCGCATCGACGACCTGCTCAAGCAGGAAGACAACAATTCGCTCAAGGTCGCCAGCGCCAAGGTCGAAGGATAGGTTCGCGAGCGAATCGCATATCGCCCGCGACGAATCAGTTTCGTGACGAATCAGCCGGTGATTCATCCGCGCTGCGCGGCCACGGCAGCGCCTGGCCGGAAACGGTCATCCAGGCGATGACGGCCGCAAGCAGGCAGAGCAGCGTGGTGACGGCGGCGACGGCCGCGAAAGCCACGTCGCTGGCGGCGAGCCGTGCTGCGTCGAGATCCGGCGCGAGCCCCGCTGGCGCCTGTTGTCCGAAACCTGGAATGCCGGGCGCGGCGCCGGTGCTCAGCCCGTAGACCCAGGCCGCCAGCGAGCCCATCGCCGCCACCGCGATCAGGCCGCCGATGCGCGAGACGGCATTGTTTATCCCCGAGGCGGCGCCGGTGTCCTTGTCCTCGACCGCCGTCATGATTGCGGTCGACAGCGGCGACACGACCAGCGCCATGCCGAGCCCCATCAGTGCCATCAGCGGAAAGGTCCCGGTCCAGAAATTGTGGATGCCGGCATGGGTGAGCAGCGCGAGCCCGGCAAAGGCAAACGCGACGACCAGACTGCCGGCGGCGATCGGGAATCTCGGCCCGATCCGATCCGACCACTGGCCAACGGGTCCCGACAGCAGCGCGATCGATGCCGACAGCGGCAGGAAAATGAAGCCGACCTCGGCCGTGCTCAGCCCCCAGCCGGCAATCAGCAGCATCGGCAGATAGAACAGATTGGCCGACAGCGCGAAATAGAGGAAGAAGGTCGCAAGATTGGCTCCGGCGAACGCGCCGATCCCAAACAGCGACAGGTCGATCATCGGCTCGTGCTGTCGGCGCTCGAAGAAAACGAACACGACAAGCAGCGCCAGGCCGGCTGCGATGCTCGGCCCGGACATTTGTCCGCCGCCCTCGGCGCTCATCGAGGTCAGGCCATAGGCCAGCAATCCGAACGCCAGCGTGGCGAGTCCGGCGCCGCCGAGGTCGAGGCTGCGCTCTTCCGTCGGCTCATCGGCCGGCACCTTGGCCAGGAGAAGATAGATCGAGATGAGGCCCAGCGGCAGGTTGATGGCGAAGATCGCCCGCCAGATACCATTGCCGAAGGTGGACAGGACGAGGCCGCCCAGCACCGGACCGAGCGCGGTCGTCAGCGCCGAGGCCGCGGCCCAGATGCCGATCGCCCGGCCGCGCTCCTTCTTCGGATAGGCCTTGGCGATGATGGCGAGGCTGCCCGGCACCATAATGGCGGCGCCGACGCCCTGGATGGCGCGGAAGGCGATCAGCACGCCGGCATTGGGCGCCAGCGCGCAGGCCAGCGAAGTGGCGATGAACAACGCAATGCCGGTCACGAACGCGCGCCTGAGGCCGAACCGGTCGCCGGCAGCACCGCCTGCCAGGATCAGCGCCGATAGAGTCAGCGCATAGGCGTTGGAAATCCATTGCGCCTCGGCCAGGCTGGCGCCGAGATTTTCCCGCAGCGCCGGCATCGCGATGGCCAGGACCGAGCCGTCGATGAAGCCGAGCGCGGATGCCAGGATCGCCGCGATCAGCACGTACCGGCGCCGCGTCCGCGGGCAGAACGTCCCGTTCGCGATCGAGCCGGTCGGGGAAATGGCGGCAGCTTCGCCTGGAGATTTCATGGAGCCTGCTTAGACCTCCTATGGCACCCGCAACAACCAGCCAGAAGCTTGTGGTTGTGAAACCAGATCGGCCTGGCCGCATGGCGGGCCACTCCGACCAATGCATGTCAGCCAAAACGTGCGCGGCCCTGGGAAGCGACATGCATGAAAACAAAGCCGCAAACCGCGTCGGCTGAATCCGTTTCAGCGCGACGCGCTTTAGGTGCAAACGGCTGACGCCGTGCTAGGTTTCACCAGCATCGAAACAGGGGGAGACGCATGAAGCGGCCACTCGAACCGTCGGCGGAGGCACGCGGGCGTGTCATCGGCATCACCGATGGCGTCTTCGCCATCGTGCTGACTCTGATCGTTCTCGAGAGTGCCGCCGCACGAAGCGGTCCATTCCGAGGGCGAGTTGCCGGCGGCGATCGCGGCGCTGGCGCCACGTTTCCTGACCTATGCGCTGAGCTTCCTGACGTTGACCATCTTCTGGTTCGCCCAGCAGGCGCAGCATAGGCTGATCGCCAAATCAGACCGGCGGCTCGCGACGTTGAACCTGTGCTTTCTCGCCTTCATCGCACTCTTGCCGTTCTCGACCGACCTTCTGGCCGACTTCCTCGAGTTCTGGATCGCGGTGATCGCCTAGGCTGAACCTTCTTATGCTCGGCGTCACGCTGCTCGCCAGCTGGTGGTACGCGGAAAAGCACGGCTTCATCGCCGAGGACGTCGACGCGGACACGACACGCACGGTCTACCTGCGAGTCGTCAAGGCGCAGATCCCGTGGGCGGTCGGCGCGGCGCTGTGCCTGATTGGCCCGTTGCTCAGCGTCGGCTTCATCCTGCTTGTGCAGCTGATCTATGCAGCCGCGCTCCGCGGCTCATTGCTGCGCTATGTCATCGGCTGAAGATCCGCCGACGAATTCCACGGTGACGCCGGGCGACACGATCTTGGCGAGCTCCCGCGCATCCCAGTTCGTCAGGCGCACGCAGCCATGGCTTTCGGTCTTGCCGATCTTGGAGGGATCGGGGGTGCCGTGGATGCCGTAGGTCGGCTTGTCCAGCGCAATCCACACCGAACCAACCGGGCCGTTCGGTCCCGGCGGGATGGTCAGGATCTTGTCGTTCTGGCCCTGCTTGAAATTGATGCTCGGGTTGTAGGTGTAGTTCGGATCGAGCGCGATACGCGACACGGTGTGGATGCCCGATGGCGACGGCGTGTCGGCCGAGCCAATGGTGGCCGGATAGGCGGCAACCAGCTTGCCGGCCGCGTCATAGGCGAAGACTTCCTTCTTGCCCTTGTCGGCGACGATGCGGGCAACCGGCGTCGATACCAGCCTGCCGAAATTGGCGACCTTGATGATGGTGCCGGGGCGTTTGAAATCGAGGCCCTGATTGATCGACTTCAGATAGTTCTCATCCATATGGAAACGCTCGGCCAGCGCTTCGGTGACGGAGGTGTAGCCCATGCGGTCGAGCTGGGCCTTCTGGCTGTAGTCTTCTGGGATCGACGCGACGTAGGGACCGGCCGCGTCCTCGGGCGTGATCGTGTAGGAGGCGAACGCATCGCCGCCCGACTGTGCCAGCGCCGACTGGATGCCGACGGCGTCGGTCGAGCGCAGATTGCTGCCCGTGATCTCGTTGTAGGCGGCCAGCGCCTTGTCGACATTGGAGCCGAATCGCCCGTCGATCACGCCCGGCGACGCGCCGGCGCGATCGAGCAGCACCTGCAGCGCCGCCACATCCTGGCGCGCGCCGAGCGACAGCGACGGGTCGACCGTGGCCTTGCCACCGGTGTCCGGCGGCAGGGAAGCCTGCGTATCCTGATCCGGCTGCGCGGGGTCGATCGACGCCTCGTTCAGCGGTTGGCGCTTGACGGTATTCGGTTTCGGCGCCTCCGGGTAGGTGGCGGTGTTGCCTTCATCGTCCGGCACCGGCGGAAAGGCATCCACGGAATTGTCGCCATAGGGATCGTATTCGTCGGCCGGCGGCGGAATCACCCTGCCTTCCTCGTCCAGCTGCCTGCGGCGGAAGCGGGCCATGTCTTCGGGATCGTCGAGATAGTAGCGGTCGTCATCCTCGACCGGCGCGCGGCCGAGCTCCTGCAT
>NZ_RZOJ01000041.1:0-27683 GCF_003998845.1 Mesorhizobium sp. M4A.F.Ca.ET.022.05.2.1
ATCCGGAAGTGCGCGCCGCCTATCTCGAAGGCGGCCACCACTGAGTTTGGAGCGGAATGTGTGCGTCCGGTATTCCGCTCCAAGTTGTTTGATTGTCGCATGACCTTTGCCCGAAAAGTCTGCAACTTTTCGGGATCATGCTAGGGAGACTTCATCATGCAGGGCATTCTCTACGAGGAACCCTCGATCTTCCAGTTCTTCTTCGTCACCTGCCTGCTCGGCGGCTGGGCCGCCTGGATGACCGGCAAGGCCAGCGCGCAGACATGGCGCAGCTTCTTCCAGCTCTTCCTCTACATGCTCGGACTGGGCATCGGCATCAGGTTCATCCATCACGCGCTGTTCGACGGCACGATGTTCTCGCTGCATTACTATATCGTCGACACCATCGTGCTGATGATACTGGGCTTCGTCGGCTATCAATACACGCGTACCAACCAGATGGTGACGCAGTATAATTGGCTCTACGAAAGAGCCTCGCTATTGAGCTGGAAGCCGAAAGGCTGACGTTCATGATTAACGTCGTCTCGGGGATGAAACGGCGTGACAAGTGCCTGAAAATCGGCAAACTATGCTTTCTGCGATAAGGGTGGGCATCGCATGAAAGTATCATCCACGCCCACTCCGTAAATGGGAGCGTTTATATGAAAAAGTCACTCTTGTCCGCCGTGGCTCTGACCGCGCTCGTCGCGTTCAGCGGTAGCGCGTGGGCTGACATCCTGATCGGCGTCGCCGGTCCGATCACCGGCCCGAACGCCGCCTTTGGCGCGCAGCTGCAGAAGGGCGCCGAGCAGGCCGCCGCCGACATCAACGCGGCGGGCGGCATCAACGGCCAGCAGATCAAGCTCGAGATCGGCGACGACGTGTCGGATCCGAAGCAGGGCATCTCGGTCGCCAACAAGTTCGTCGCCGACGGCGTCAAGTATGTTGTCGGTCACTTCAACTCGGGCGTCACCATCCCGGCCTCGGAAGTCTATGCCGAGAACGGCATCCTGGTGATCACGCCTTCGGCCACCAACCCGCAGCTGACCGAGCGCGGCCTGTGGAACACCTTCCGCACCTGCGGACGCGACGACCAGCAGGGCAAGGTCGCCGGCGACTATCTCGCCAAGAACTTCAAGGACGCCAAGATCGCCGTCATCCACGACAAGACGCCTTACGGCCAGGGCCTCGCCGACGAAACCAAGAAGGCGCTCAACGGCAACGGCGTCACCGAAGCCCTCTATGAAGGCATCAATGTCGGCGACAAGGACTTCTCGGCCCTCATCGCCAAGATGAAGGAAGCCGGCGTCTCGGTCGTCTATTATGGCGGCCTGCACACCGAAGCGGGCCTGATCATGCGCCAGCTCGCCGACCAGGGCCTCAAGGCCCAGTTCATGTCGGGCGACGGCATCGTGTCGAACGAGCTCGCCTCCATCGCCGGCGACGCCGTCAACGGCACGCTGATGACGTTCGCTCCGGATCCGCGCAAGAACCCGAACGCCAAGGAACTCGTCGAGAAGTTCCGCGCCGCCGGTTTCGAGCCTGAAGCCTATACGCTCTACTCCTACGCCGCTCTGCAGATCGTCGCCGCCGCCGCCGCCAAGGTCGGCTCCGCCGACGACGCGCAGAAGGTCGCGGAAGAGATCAAGAAGAGCGGCCCGTGGAAGACCGCGATCGGCGACATCGGCTATGATGCCAAGGGCGACATCACCCGCCCCGACTACGTGCTGTACACCTGGAAGAAGGGTGACGACGGCAAGTACACCTACTTCGAGCAATAAGCCGACGAACGTCTGAAATCCGGAAATGCCCGGCGCGAAAGCGCCGGGCATTTTTGTTTTGCGGGCCTTTCGTGCGCCGATTGGCGGCTCTGGCGCAAACAAACGATTTAAATCGGTTTAGATGTCGCGCGATTTAGTTTGCGCTGCAGCATTTTCACGCTAATCATTGCGCCAGCCCCCATCCTCTCCGTCCCTGGAGCCCAGTCCTTGGCCATCACGAAGATCCTCGTCGCCAACCGGTCCGAAATCGCCATCCGCGTCTTTCGTGCGGCCAATGAGCTTGGCCTCAAAACCGTGGCGATCTGGGCCGAGGAGGACAAATATTCGCTGCATCGCTTCAAGGCCGATGAAAGCTACCAGGTCGGGCGCGGGCCGCACCTTGCCAAGGACATGGGGCCGATCGAGAGCTATCTGTCGATCGACGAGGTGATCCGTGTCGCCAGACTTTCGGGCGCCGACGCCATCCACCCCGGCTACGGCCTGCTGTCGGAAAGCCCGGAGTTCGCCGAAGCTTGTGCCGCCGCAGGCATCACCTTCATCGGCCCGAAGCCGGAGACGATGCGCCGGCTCGGCAACAAGGTCGCGGCGCGCAACCTGGCGATCGAGGTCGGCGTGCCCGTGGTGCCCGCCACCGATCCGCTGCCGGACGACATGGAGGCGGTCAAGGAACTCGCCAAGACGATTGGCTATCCGGTGATGCTGAAGGCCTCGTGGGGTGGCGGCGGCCGCGGCATGCGCGCCATCCGCGCGGAAGCCGATCTCGCCCGCGAGGTGATGGAAGGCAAGCGCGAGGCCAAGGCCGCCTTCGGCAAGGACGAGGTCTATCTCGAGAAGCTGATCGAACGCGCCCGCCATGTCGAGGTGCAGGTTCTCGGCGACGGCCAAGGCAACGCCGTGCATCTGTTCGAGCGCGACTGCTCGATCCAGCGCCGCAACCAGAAGGTCGTCGAGCGTGCGCCGGCGCCTTATCTGAGCGAAGCGCTGCGCCAGGAGCTGTGCGGCTATGCGCTGAAGATCGCCAACGAGACCAGCTATATCGGCGCCGGCACGGTCGAGTTCCTGCAGGACGCCGACACCGGCAAATTCTACTTCATCGAGGTCAATCCGCGCATCCAGGTCGAGCACACGGTCACCGAGATGGTGACCGGCATCGATATCGTCAAAGCGCAGATCCACATCCTCGACGGCTTCGCCATCGGCACGCCGGACTCGGGCGTGCCGGCACAGAAGGACATCAGGCTGAACGGTCACGCGCTGCAGTGCCGCATCACCACCGAGGATCCGGAGCACAATTTCATCCCGGACTATGGCCGCATCACCGCCTATCGCGGCGCCACCGGCTTCGGCATCCGGCTTGATGGCGGCACCGCCTATTCGGGCGCCGTCATCACCCGTTTCTACGATCCGCTCTTGGAGAAGGTGACGGCGTGGGCGCCGACGCCGGCCGAGACGATCGCGCGCATGAACCGGGCACTGCGCGAGTTCCGCATCCGCGGCGTGGCGACCAACCTCACCTTCCTCGAGGCGATCATCAATCACCCGAGCTTCGCCGACAATTCCTATACGACCAAGTTCATCGACACGACGCCGGAACTGTTCCAGCAGGTGAAGCGGCAGGATCGCGCCACCAAGCTGCTCAACTATCTGGCCGATGTCAGCGTCAACGGCCATCCCGAAACGCGCGGCCGGCCGATGCCCAAGGCCGATGCCGCGGCGCCCATCGTGCCCTATCTCAACGGCAAGGTGCCGGGCGGCAGCAAGCAGCGGCTCGACGCGCTCGGCCCGGAGAAATTCGCCGCCTGGATGCGCGCGCAAACCCAGGTGCTGGTCACCGACACGACGATGCGCGACGGCCACCAGTCGCTGCTCGCCACCCGCATGCGCACGCATGACATCGCCGGCATTGCCGGCACCTATGCGCGGGCGCTGCCGCAGCTACTGTCGCTGGAATGCTGGGGCGGGGCGACCTTCGACGTCGCCATGCGCTTCCTCACCGAAGACCCGTGGGAGCGGCTGGGCAAAGTGCGTGAGGCGGCACCCAACCTTCTCTTGCAGATGCTTTTGCGCGGCGCCAACGGCGTCGGCTACACCAACTATCCCGACAATGTCGTGCAGCATTTCGTCCGCCAAGCGGCTGCCGGTGGCGTCGACCTGTTCCGCGTCTTCGACTGCCTGAACTGGGTCGAGAACATGCGCGTCGCCATGGACGCGGTCGGCGCCGAGGGCAAGCTGATCGAAGCGGCGATGTGCTACACCGGCGACATACTCGATCCGGCAAGGGCCAAGTACGACCTCAGATACTATGTCGGACTGGCGAAGGAACTCGAGGCTGCCGGCGCCCACATCATCGCCGTCAAGGACATGGCCGGGCTCTTGAAGCCGTCGGCGGCGCGCGTGCTGTTCAAGGCCTTGCGCGAGGCGACCGACCTGCCGATCCATTTTCATACGCACGATACGTCCGGCCTTTCGGCGGCCACCGTGCTGGCGGCGGTCGAGACCGGCGTCGATGCCGTCGACGCGGCAATGGATTCCTTCTCCGGCAACACCTCGCAGCCCTGCCTTGGCTCAATCGTCGAGGCGCTGAAGGGCACCGAGCGCGATCCCGGCCTCGATCCGCAATGGATCCGCAAGATCTCGTTCTATTGGGAAGCTGTGCGCAACCAGTACGCGGCCTTCGAAAGCGACCTCAAGGGGCCGGCCTCGGAAGTCTACCTGCACGAAATGCCCGGCGGGCAGTTCACCAACCTCAAGGAACAGGCGCGCTCGCTCGGCCTCGAAACGCGCTGGCACGAGGTGGCGCAGGCTTATCACGACGTCAACCTGATGTTCGGTGACATCGTCAAGGTGACGCCGTCGTCCAAGGTGGTCGGCGACATGGCGCTGATGATGGTGAGCCAGGATCTGACCGTCGCCGATGTCGAGAACCCGGCACGCGATATCGCCTTCCCGGACTCTGTGGTCTCGATGCTGCGCGGCGATCTTGGCCAGTCGCCCGGCGGCTGGCCGCCGGCGCTGCAGAAGAAAGCGCTGAAGGGCGACAAGCCGATCACCGCGCGGCCAGGCTCGCTGCTGAAAGCCGCCGACCTCAAGGCCAGCCGCAAGGAGATCGAGGGAAAGCTTGAGCGGAAGCTCAGCGAATATGAATTCGCCTCCTGGCTGATGTACCCGAAGGTCTTCACCGACTTCGCCGCGGCGCAGGAAACCTACGGGCCGGTCAGCGTCTTACCGACGCCGACCTACTTCTACGGCATGAAGTCGGAAGACGAGATCTTCGTCGACATCGAGAAGGGCAAGACGCTGGTGGTGCGCTGCCTTGCCATCGGCGACGTCGACGAGAAGGGCATGGTCACCGTGTTCTTCGAGCTCAACGGCCAGCCGCGGCGCGTCAAGGTGCCGGATAGGGCGCATGGCGCGTCGGCGGCCAAGGCGCGCCGCAAGGCGGAACCGGGCAACGAGGCGCATGTCGGCGCGCCGATGCCGGGCGTGGTCTCGGCTCTTGCCGTTGCCGCCGGCCAGGCGGTCAAGGCCGGCGACGTGCTGCTTTCGATCGAAGCGATGAAGATGGAGACGGCGCTGCATGCCGAGCGCGACGGCGTGGTCGCCGAAGTGCTGGTCAGGGCCGGCGACCAGATCGATGCCAAGGATCTGCTGATCGCTTTCTCGTGACAATGATCGAGGCTGTGAATGGCGGCTGACAGCAGCCCTTCATGCCGCACCGATAATGTCTTGACCCGCCGCGCCTGCTCGGGCATCGAACCCGCTCCAATTTGCCGGCCGGCCTTCGCGAGTCGCCGGTAGCCAAACGACGCGGAGAGAAAAATGGCCGACGATATCACCGAGACCAGCCAGACTGTTGCCGCCGGCCAGCTGCGTGCCTTCATCGAGCGCATCGAGCGGCTCGAGGAAGAGAAGAAGACGATTTCCGACGACATCAAGGACGTCTTCGCCGAGGCCAAGGGCACCGGCTTCGACACCAAGGCGATGCGCACCATCGTCCGGCTGCGCAAGAAGGACCAGGCGGAGCGCCAGGAGGAAGAGTCCATCCTCGACCTCTACAAAGCCGCGCTCGGTATGGTCTGAGACCGGCCCCGGTTCGCTTAGCAATTCTTTCGGACTGACGCAGGCGAGGCATCTGGAGCCTCGCCTCGTAGCTTGCACGCTTTAGCCTGGAGGCACTGCCGCGCGCGATAGCTGGCGGAGCGACCTCGGCTATACGGACACGTCCAACACGGCCAAGAACGATGCGGCGTTCTATATCGATGCCTCGGCGTCCTATGATTTCGGCGCCATCGACAAGAAATATGACGGCATCACGGCAGCCTTGCCTGTCCGCAACATCGCCAATGCCCGCGCGACAGTTTGCAACGAGGGCTATTGCTATCTCGGCCAGGTCCGCAACATGACGGCATCGCTGACATACCGCTGGTAGTTTGCGGTGCCCTGACGGGGTGTGTCAGTTGCCTTCAGGCAGGGCGGTGTGATGTAAGACGGCCTCGTGGAGGCTGCAGCGAGCATCGGACCATGAGCGAATTCGACTTTGGTGGCCGCCGCGCCTCGGAATTCCGCCAGCGCGGCTTCTGGACGCTGTTCGCCGAGCGGCATCCTGAGGAAAGGGCCACGCTGGCGCGCCGCGGACCCTGGTTCTGGCAGCGTGGTCTGCCGGATTTCGCACTGGTCCTTTCCATGTATGTCGCGCCGGCGCAGAACCATGTCGGCGTCTTCTTCGGCCGCAACGAGAAGTTCGGCGCCACCGAATCGTGGTCGCGGTTGAAGCCGTTCCAGCCGGCGATTGAAGGCAGGCTGAGACTCAGGCCCGAACAGAGTTGCGAGGGCCTCGGCATCAATTCGATGTGGCGGGTGAATTGCTATGCCGAGGACAATTGGCCGGCGATGGCCGACTGGCTGGTGACGGAATGCTCGCGCTTTGAGCAGGCCGTCGTCGTGGTGCTCGGGGAAACCCGGCCCTAGGCCCGACGGTCGTTCGCTCTCCCCACTTGCCTGCTGTTCAGTTTGGCCCGGACCCGTCGCGGCCGATTTCGTCCAGATGCTGCTGCAGCGCCAGTTTGTCGAGCGAACCCATCGGCAGGTTGGTGAACACCGCGATACGGTTGCTCAGCATGCGATAGGCTTCGGCGAAGGCGAGATGCTGCTCGGCTTCGGTACCGGATGCCTTGGCGGGGTCCGGCACCGCCCAAAGCGCCGTCATCGGATGGCCGGGCCAGATCGGACAGCTTTCATTCGCCGTGTTGTCGCAGACGGTGAAGACGAAGTTCATCTCCGGCGCGTCAGGTCCGGAAAACTCCTCCCAGCCTTTCGACCGGGCGAAGGAGGTGTCGTATTTCAGGCTTTCCAGCAGCTGCAGCGCATAGGGGTTGACCGTTCCTTTCGGCTGCGAGCCGGCAGAATAGCCTTTGAAACGACCGGCGCCGACGCGGTTCAGGATGGCCTCCCCCATGATCGACCGGGCCGAGTTCGCATTGCAGAGAAAAAGCACATTGTAGACATGATCGCTCAATTTGAACTCCTCCATGCTGGCGCTGCAAAATGACTGACTGGCAATGCGGAACACAGGTTTCCGGCCCGCTTGAGCATAGATGCCAGATTTCCGTGTCATATTCGCGTCACATGTTGCGGGGGCTTGCTTTGACGGCAGGCTCCGGCATTTTCGAAGCGGCATGATCGCAAGCGGAGCCCAACCGATGGACGAATCGCATCCGGCCCGCACGGCGCCCAGCAAGTTTGGTGGCCTAGCCGGCTTCTTCCGCTCGCGCTGGCAGGGCCGGGTGCCACTCGACCGGCTGTTCTGGCGCGACATGGTGCTTGTCGGCACGGCTATCAACATCGCATCGTCGGTGCTGGCGCTCATCCTGCTCGGGCTGAAGCTGCCGCTTTGGCTGGTTCTGGCCGTGCATTTCACGCTGGTGCCCTACAATCTCTTCCTGACCTTCGCCGTCTGGCGAACCGCGGAAAAGTCAGGCGGTGGCAAGGCGTCGCTGATGATGCTCGGCTCGGCGCTGTGGCTGATTGCGACGGTCGTGGCTTGAAACGAAAAAGGGCGGCCGGAGCCGCCCTTTGCAGACCAGAAGTTGGGACGGTCGCTCAGGCGGCCGGCTCGAATTTCAGCGCCACGCCATTGATGCAATAGCGCAGGCCGGTCGGCGGCGGGCCGTCCTCGAAGACATGGCCGAGATGGCTGCCGCAGCGCGAGCAGTGGCATTCGGTCCGCACCATGCCATAGCTGCGGTCGACCGTGGTCTCGACCGAGCCCGGCACCGGATCGCTGAAGCTCGGCCAGCCGGTGCCGCTCTCGAACTTCAGCTTCGATTCGAACAGCGGCTGGTCGCAGCCGACGCAGGAAAAGGTGCCGGCGCGCTTCTCATAAAGCAGGGCGCAACTGCCGGGACGCTCGGTGCCATGGTTGCGCATGACGGCATACTGCTCGGGCGTCAGCCTGGCGCGCCATTCGGCATCGGTGCGGGTGACGGGATAGGCGTGGGTGTCCATGAAGATCTCCTCGGCCTTGGCGGCTCGTTGTTGGTTGGCATGTCGTATTCGCACGAAGATAGGTGTTTGTTACAGCTCTGCCTACCACCGGCCTGCGCTGGAGCTAGTGCCTGCGCGAAAGCTGTTTCGTCGCCGCTTCGAGCCCGGCAAGCGTCAGCGGAAACATGCGGCCGCCGAAGATGTCGCGGATCATCCCGATAGAATGGGTGTAGCCCCAGTTCTTCTGGCTTTCAGGGTTGAGCCATATCGCATTCGGCCATTGCTGCAGCAGGCGGCCGAGCCAGACGCCGCCGGCCTCCGGGTTCCAGTGCTCGACCGAGCCGCCGGGATGGGCGATCTCGTAGGGGCTCATCGAGGCATCGCCGACGACGATCACCTTGTAGTCAGGACCGTATTTGTGGATGAGGTCGAAGGTCGGGATCGTCTCGGCCAAGCGGCGGCGATTGTCCTTCCAGACGCGCTCGTAGAGGCAGTTGTGGAAGTAGAAATATTCGAGCTGGCGGAATTCTGCGCGGGCGGCGGAGAACAGCTCCTCGAGGCTCCTGATATGATCGTCCATCGAACCGCCGACATCGAAGAACATCAGAAGTTTTACCGCGTTGCGTCGTTCCGGCCGCGTCTTGACGTCGAGATAGCCATGCTCGGCGGTGGCGTGGATGGTGCCGGGCAGGTCGAACTCCTCCTCGGCGCCCTCGCGCACCCAGCGGCGCAGCCGCTTCAGCGCCACCTTGATGTTGCGGGTGCCGAGCTCAACGCCGTCGTCGAAATTCCTGAATTCGCGCTTATCCCAGACCTTCACCGCGCGGCGGTGGCGGCTCTCGTGCTGGCCGATGCGCACGCCTTCCGGATTGTAGCCATAGGCGCCGAAGGGCGAGGTGCCGCCAGTGCCGATCCACTTCGAGCCGCCCTGGTGGCGGCCCTTCTGCTCCTCCAGCCGCTGCTTCAGCGTCTCCATCAGCTTCTCGAAGCCGCCCAGAGCCTCGACCTGCTTTTTCTCCTCCTCGGTCAGGTGCTTCTCGGCGAGCCGGCGCAGCCATTCCTCGGGGATGTTGGCGACCTCGACGGCGTCCGGCCCGCCAAGCGCCTCGACGCCCTTGAAGATATGCGCGAACACTTGGTCGAAGCGGTCGATATGGCGCTCGTCCTTCACCAGGGCCGCGCGGGCGAGGTAATAAAAACCCTCGACATCATAGTCGACCAGCCCGGCTTCCAGCCCCTCCAGCAGCGACAGATATTCCCTGAGCGAAACGGGAACCCGCGCGACTTTCAATTCGAGGAAGAAGGGGAGGAACATGCGGCCATCTATAGCAGATCGTATTCGATGAAGCCCGTCCGCCGTGCCACATGGTCGTAGAGCCGGCGCGCGGTGGCGTTGGTCTCGTGCGTCATCCAGTAGACGTTCTTCACCCCGATCTTGCCGGCCTCGTCCTGCACCGCCTTGATCAACGCGGCGCCCACGCCCTTGCCGCGCACGCCCGGGTCAGCGAACAGGTCCTGCAGGTAGCAGTTGTTGACCAGCGACCAGCAGGAGCGGTGGTAGATATAATGGGTGAGACCCACCGCCTTGTCGTCCAGCGTGGCGATAAAACCTTTCGGCTCGAACTCGCCTTCCGTGAACAGCCGCTTCCAGGTCAGGGCGTAGACCTCGTCCGGCAGCGTGGTCTCGTAGAAGGTGAGGTAGGCGGTCCACAGGCGCCGCCAGTCGGCATGATCTGACTGCGCGAGCGGGCGGATGGTGATCTCGGACATCGAATGCTCTCCGTTTTCTTGCGCTGTAGCTTGGGCAATGTCCGCTAGCGCGGCAAGGGTCCACGGCGAGCAACCGCCTAATCCTGCTCTTAACCACTAGGCTCCAGGCAGAAGCTGGCTGGCAAAGACCTCAAAGCGGCTGACCTCTTCGAGAGATTCAACGGAGTATGGTTGAGACGTATCGATCTTCGCGATCAACCGACCGTATTTGTCTTGGCTTTGGGACAGGGCCAAGCAACGGATGTCGCCGGATCTCGGATAGATGCAATTCGCATCCAGCCATTCTGACGAAACAAGGCTCTGCTTTTCATGGAAGCGCCATAGCCGGCCAAACCGATCGCTGAACTCAAACTCAACGATTCCCGGCTGCGGCTCGTCATCGACCCAGCGTGTTATGGAGACAACCAACACTACATGTTCAGGCACGGCTTTACCCCTGCCGTCGCGCCATGAAGGCCAGGCGCTCGAACAGATGCACGTCCTGTTCGTTCTTCAACAGCGCGCCGTGCAGCTTCGGCAGCATGTTCTTGGGGTCGGCGCGCAGGTCTTCCGGCGCGATGTCGTCGGCGACCAGCAGGCGGATCCAGTCGAGCGCCTCGGAGGTCGACGGCTTCTTCTTCAGGCCCGGCACGTCGCGGATCTCGTAGAACTGGGTGAGCGCCGCCCGCACCAGGTTCTGCTTGATGCCCGGATAGTGGACGTCGACGATGCGGTGCAGCGTCTCGATGTCGGGGAAGCGGATGTAGTGGAAGAAGCAGCGGCGCAGGAAGGCGTCCGGCAGTTCCTTCTCGTTGTTGGAGGTGATGATGACGATCGGCCTCAGCGCCGCGCGAACTGTCTCGCCGGTCTCGTAGACGAAGAATTCCATCCGGTCGAGTTCCTGCAGCAGGTCGTTGGGGAACTCGATGTCGGCCTTGTCGATCTCGTCGATCAGCAGCACCACCTTCTTCGCCGCGGCAAAGGCATCCCAGAGCTTGCCGCGCTTGATGTAGTTCCTGATGTCGCTGAAGCGGTCGTCGCCGAGCTGGCTGTCGCGCAGCCGTGAGACGGCATCATATTCGTAGAGGCCCTGCTGCGCCTTGGTGGTCGACTTGACGTTCCATTCGATGAAATCCAGCCCGAGCGCCGCCGCCACCTGGCGGGCCAACTCCGTCTTGCCGGTGCCCGGTTCGCCCTTGACCAGCAAGGGCCGCTCCAGCGCGATCGCCGCGTTGACCGCAACCATCAGATCCTTGTCGGCGACATAGGCCGCGGTGCCTTCGAAACGCATTTTTGCTCCCTGGTTCGTCCGGGCCGACCGTAAGGACGCGACCTCGACAGCGCAAGGCGCGGCAGCGTCGCAACGCCAGGCCCGGGTTTGCTGGCCAGCGTTGTGCGAAAGATCCCGTTTCTCTGGCGCTCGGCCAGCCATCGGCCTATATTGGCTTTGGCGGTCTGCGCTTCCCGGCAGGAGAAACTTATCCCCGGGGCCTTATCGATCCTTAGGGAGCTGTCCCTGGGAAGACCCGTGGGTTTTCTCACACGGCGCCCACCTACTTTGTAGGCACCCGGGATCGACCTCTCCACCGGTTGCGTGGATCGTCACTCACCGAATTTTGGGATAAGCGGTAGAAAACGTCGCTCCTGCAACGCCGCCTCGCTGCGGCCTTTTCTAGCGTCCGCACATGACCTCTTCCAAAGACCTGAAAAAACATCTGCGCAAGGAAGCACTGGCCCGCCGCGACGCGCTCGACGAATTCTGGCGGGTGGAGATCGCGCTCGAAATGGCCGAGACGGCGCGCGACCAGATCGCCGTCGAGCATGGGCAGATCGTCTCCGGCTTCTGGCCGATGCGCTCGGAAGTCGACGTGCGGCCGCTGATGTTTGCGCTGCGCGAAAAGGGCGCAAGGCTCTGTCTGCCGGCCATCCTCGACAAGAGCACAATCGTCTTTCGCGAGTTGGTGCGTGGCGCGCCGATGGTCGAAATGGGCTTCGGCACGGTCGGTCCGCATGAGGAGGCGGCGGTGCTCGATCCGTCCGTCATGCTGGTGCCGCTCGCCGCCTTCGACGCGCGCGGCCATCGCATCGGCTATGGCGCCGGCTACTACGACCGTGCGATCGGCAAGCTGGCCGACAAGGGGTTGTCCCCCAGGCTGATCGGCATCGCCTTCGACTGCCAGGAGGTGGCACAGGTCCCCGATGAGAACCACGATGTGATCATCCCGGAAATACTCACCGAGAGCGGGTTGCGCCGGTTCACGCCGGAATTGTAGAAAAGCGTCTGAGAACGCATGATCTTTTGCGGAAAGTCATGCAGCTTTTGCTTGGCGGACTTTCAGCGCGGGATCGTATGAGACTTTTCTTCCTCGGCGACATGGTCGGAAAAACTGGGCGCACGGCGGTGTGGGAACAACTGCCGGGCCTGATCTCGGACTTCAAGCTCGACTTCGTCATCGTCAATGGCGAGAACGCCGCCGGCGGCTTCGGCATCACCGAGGAGATTTTTCGCGAGACGCTCGCCGCCGGCGCCGATGTCGTGACCACCGGCAACCATGTCTGGGACCAGCGCGACGCGCTGGTCTTCGCGCCGCGCGAGGAGCGCTTCCTGCGTCCGTCCAATTTCCCAAAGGGCACGCCGGGGCGCGGCTCCGGCGTCTACATCGCCAGGAACGGCGCGCGCGTGCTGGTCGCCAACATCATGGGGCGCGTCTTCATGCATCCCGAGCTCGACGATCCGTTCCAGGCCGGCGAGCGCGAGCTTGCCGCCTGTCCGCTCGGCGAGCAGGCCGATGCGGTGGTCATCGATTTCCACGCCGAGGCAACGTCGGAAAAGATGTGCTTTGCGCATTTCGTCGATGGCCGCGTCAGCCTCGTCGTCGGCACCCACACGCATCAGCCGACCGCCGACCACCAGATCCTCAATGGCGGCACAGGCTATATGTCGGACGCCGGCATGTGCGGAGATTATGATTCCTCGCTCGGCATGGACAAGGAGGAGCCGCTCAACCGCTTCCTGTCGAAAGTGCCGAAAGGCCGCTTCGAGGCGGCAAACGGTCCGGCGACCTTGTGCGGCGTCGGCGTCGAGATTTCCGACCGGACAGGGCTGGCGGAGAAGATCGCGCCGTTTCGTCGCGGGCCCAGGCTGGAAGAAACCGCGCCGTCCTTCTGGTCGTGACATTGATATGAGCGGCGTCAGTACCTAACTGGCGGCGACACCTGCTTCAGATCGTAGAGGGGACGACCTCCATGCAGCTCATCGAATTCCTGGCGCCGCACTTTGCCTTTGTCTCCGACCCGACCGCCTGGGTCGCGCTGCTGACGCTGGTGGTGCTGGAGGTCGTCCTCGGTATCGACAATCTGATCTTCATCTCGATCCTGACCAACAAATTGCCCGCAGGGCAAAGGGCCCGCGCGCGCCGGCTCGGCATCTCGGCGGCGCTGATCATGCGGCTAGTGCTGCTCGCCACCATCTCGATCATCGTCCAGCTGACGACGCCGGTGTTCACCGCCCTTGGCCACGGCTTCTCCTGGCGCGACCTGATCCTGATAGCCGGCGGCCTGTTCCTGGTATGGAAGGCGACCAAGGAAATCCACCACACGGTCGATCCCGAGGACCACAAGGACACGATGCTCGGCGAGACGCTGCAGATATCGCTCGCCGGCGCCATCTTCCAGATCCTTTTGCTCGACCTCGTGTTCTCGATCGATTCGATCATCACCGCCGTCGGCATGACCGACGAGATCGCCATCATGTACATCGCCGTCATCGTGGCGGTGAGCGTGATGATGCTGGCGGCCGGTCCGCTTGCCGATTTCATCGCCAAGAATCCCAGCATCGTCATGCTGGCGCTCGGCTTCCTGCTGATGATCGGCATGACGCTGATCGCCGACGGCATGGGCTACCATGTGCCCAAGGGCTACATCTACGCGGCGATGGGCTTTTCGGCGCTGGTCGAGGGGCTCAACATGCTGGCGCGGCGGCGCAAGAAGGCAAGGTCCGGCGAAGGGCATTGAGCATGGCAGCCCGCCCGGCGGCGGGCGGTCCCCTTCCCGGCTGCCTCGGGCCTATTTGCTGTCCGAAGTCGGTAGCTCACCACGCATTTCGCTGGGGTAGAACCCTTCACGCAGGTTGATGCCGTACTCGACATAGGCCTTCATGCAGGCGAGCATCTGTGACCAGCCCTCGCAATTGCCATAGGATGATTTGCGGCCGGCCTCATCCTCACGCCATCCGCTTTCGGCGATGGTGACGAAGGTGCCGCCGTCCTCCAGCGGCTCGAAGTTCATCTCGATCGTGGTCTTGTAAGCCGGCACTACGCCGGGGCCGCTGCCATCCCAACGCAGCAAAATGCGCTTGTTGGGAACCACCTCATCGACCTCCACCGGCACGGTCTTCCACCAGGTCACGGTGGTGCCGGCGACCAGTGGGGCGCTGGCGCCGCCAAGGGTGGTGAAATAGCCGCTCAGCTTGCCCGGATTGGCGACTGCGTCGAAG
Organism: Mesorhizobium sp. M4A.F.Ca.ET.022.05.2.1; assembly: GCF_003998845.1. Classification (NCBI taxonomy): domain Bacteria; kingdom Pseudomonadati; phylum Pseudomonadota; class Alphaproteobacteria; order Hyphomicrobiales; family Phyllobacteriaceae; genus Mesorhizobium; species Mesorhizobium sp. M4A.F.Ca.ET.022.05.2.1. The sequence continues at coordinate 14,488 of NZ_RZOJ01000041.1, forward strand.
ACCTCGGCGACCGGCTTGCCGATGCGACCGGAAACCCTGAATCCAAGAGACATATCCACAGCTCCTTCCTTGCTCGTCTCGACGATATGTTATAGAATTATAACATGTCAAGCCGATCGCGAGACGACAATGTTTTCAAGGCGCTGGCGCATCTGCGCCGGCGGGAATTGCTGGATCGGCTGAAGGATGCGCCGCTCACCACAGGCATGCTGTGCGAGGCCTTCCCCGACATGGACCGGTGCACCGTCATGCTGCACCTCAAGGTGCTGGAGGAGGCCGAGCTCGTCGTGGCGAAGCGCGAGGGGCGCGAGCGTTGGAACCATCTCAACGCGCTGCCGATCAAGCAGATCCATGACCGCTGGATCAGCCAGTATGCCGGCCATGCGCTAAGCATCATCGGCCGGCTGAAGTCCGATCTGGAGCACTGAAGGCCGGATCGATCGGATCCGCGCGCGCCCCTTTACCACGCGCGGCTGGACGAATTGAGCCGATTTATCTATAAGCCGGCCATTCCGAGAGAGCGCCGTATGCCTTGCAGGCGTATCAGGGACGTTCTGAAATTTTGAATTCGAGCATTTTGCGAAGAGCAAGGTCACTGCACCTGGCTTCAGGATGCTCTAGCCGAAAACGACAGGGGTGCCATGGCTGGCCATTCACAGTTCAAGAACATCATGCACCGCAAGGGCCGCCAGGACGCGGTGCGGTCGAAAATGTTTTCCAAGCTGGCGCGCGAAATCACCGTCGCCGCCAAGACCGGCACGCCGGACCCGGCGATGAACCCACGGCTGCGCCTTGCCGTGCAGAACGCCAAGGCCGTCTCGATGCCGAAGGACAACATCCAGCGCGCCATCAACAAGGCTTCGGCCGGCGACGGCGAAAACTACGAGGCCGTGCGCTATGAGGGCTACGGCCCGGGCGGCGTGGCGCTGATCGTCGAGGCGCTGACCGACAACCGCAACCGTTCGGCTTCGAACGTGCGCGCCGCCTTCACCAAGGCCGGCGGGGCGCTGGGCGAAACCGGCTCGGTGTCGTTCATGTGGAACCGCGTCGGCGAGATCTATTATCCGGCATCGGCCGGCAACGCCGACAAGGTCATGGAAGCGGCGATCGAAGCCGGCGCGGACGACGTCGAATCGGACGAGGAAGGCCACACCATCTACTGCGCCTTCGAGAATCTCGGCGACGTGTCGAAGGCGCTGGAAGCCTCGCTCGGCGAGGCGGAATCGGTGAAGCCGATCTGGCAGCCGCAGAACAACGTTCCGGTCGACGAGGAACGCGCGCAGTCGCTGATGAAGCTGGTCGCCACGCTCGAGGACGACGACGACGTGCAGAGCGTCTACGCCAATTTCGAGGTCGACGACGAGACCATGGCCAAGCTCAGCGCGGCCTAAGTCCGAAATATGAGCGAAGCTCAACCTGATATGAGCGACAAGCCGCTGCCTACCGTCCGCATCACCTATTGCACGCAGTGCCAGTGGCTGCTCAGAGCCGGCTGGATGGCGCAGGAGCTGCTCTCGACCTTCGGCACCGATCTCGGCGAGGTGACGCTGGTGCCGGGCACCGGCGGCATCTTCAGCATTTCCTGCAATGACACGCTTGTCTGGGAGCGCAAGCGCGACGGCGGCTTTCCGGACGCCGCGAAGCTCAAGCAACTGGTCCGCGACGTCATCGACCCGGAGCGCGATCTCGGCCATGCGGATCGCAAAGGTGATAAAAAAGACCCGGCTTGAGCCGGGTCTTTTGTTTGTGCCTTGCGCTTCTCAAAGCATCGACAGGATGAAACAGGCCATCGACACGATGGCCGTGATGGTGCGGACGTGGTTCCACATCACCCATTGGCTCAGATGGTTCGCCCACACGGCGGCGCCGTTGGCGCTCGCCGGGTCGACGGCGGCGAGCGCGTCGTTGAGCGGCACGTTGAAGACCATGGTCACGATCGGGTTGCCGACGAAATAGATCACGGCGCCGGCAAGCAGCCAATACGTGCCCGACTGGGTCCAGCCCAACAGCGCGGCGGCAATCAGCCCCAGGCAGATGAGGCCGGTGCCGAACAGGGCCGTCATGAACGTCGGGGTGATCACCGTGACGTTGATCGAATTCATCGCCGCGATGCCGCTTGGGACGGGCAGCCGGGCAAGCGCCGCCATGACGAAATTGGAAAAGGCGAAGAAAACGCCACCGACGACGCCGGAGCCGATCGCGGCAATGAAGGTGAGGGTGGGAAGAAGTTTCATCATCTCAATTGCTCCAGATGCCGCTGGCGGCGGTTTCGGTTGCATAAGCGGAAAAGTCCTTCGGCTGGCGGCCGAGCGCGCGCTGCACGCCGTCGGCCAGCGTCTCGTTGCGGCCGTCGAGCACCTTCGTGAAGAGCTCGTCGAGCAGCCAGCCGAATTCCGGCGGCAAATTGTGCGCCGCCACAGCCTCGGTGAATTCGGCATGTGAGATCTGCTGGTAACGGATGTCGCGGCCGGCGGCCTTGCCGATCTCGGCGACGGCGTCGGCGAAGCTCAACAGGCGCGGGCCGGTGAGCTCGTAAAGCTGGCCGATATGACCTGGCTCCGTCAGGACGGTTGCGGCGACGTCGGCGATGTCGTCGACTTCGACGAAAGGTTCACCGACATTGCCGACCGGCAAGGCGACCTCGCCCTCGAGGATAGACTCGATCAGGAAGCCCTCGCTGAAATTCTGCGAGAACCAGGCGCAGCGCAGGATGGTCCAGTCGGCGCCGGAGGCCTTCAACATCTCCTCGGCGCGCTGGGCTTCAGGCTCGCCGCGACCGGAGAGCAGCACCAGGCGCTTGACGCCGCGTTCGACGGCAAGCCGGGCAAACGCCTCGACGGTTTCGGCGGCGCCCGGCACGGCGATGTCTGGATAGTAGCTGATGTAGACGGCGCCGACGCCGTCGAGCGCACGGCCCCATGTTCCTTGTCCAGCCAGTCGAAGGGTGGCGTGCCAGCGCGGGAGCCGATGCGCACAGGAATTTTCCTGGCGATCAGCCGTTCGGCCAGGCGCTGGCCGGTCTTGCCGGTGCCGCCCAGGATCAAAATAGGTTTCGCAGTCATCTCGATCTCCTCGGTTTACAAATATGAGTAATCCTCACATTTGCAAAACGTGATAAACCCTCGTATTTTGTGAGTCAAGCGAGTTGTCGCAGAATCTTTCCGGAGGACTCCATGGAAGGCAGAGGTGCCGCGCCGCATCAGCAGGATGGATCGGTGGCCTCGCCGCGCCGGTCCCCGAGCCAGCAGCGCAGCCGCGAGCGGGTCGAGCGCATGCTTGCCGCCGCCTCGGCGCTGATCGCGGAGCAGGGCAGCGACGCCATGCGCATGGGCGAGGTGGCGGAAAGGGCGGGCGTTTCGATCGGCTCGCTCTACCAGTTCTTCCCCGACAAGCGGGCGATCGTCTGGGCGCTGGCCGAGCGCTACACCGCCGAAAGCCAGGCCTGCATTGCCGCAGCGCTCAAGGATGTCGGCGACGCCGAGGGCTTGCGGCGAGCATTTTCGGAACTGGTGGACGTCTATTACCGTCTGTTCCTGGCTGAACCGGTGATGCGCGACATCTGGTCGGGCACGCAGGCCGACAAGGCACTGCACGCGCTGGAACTCGCCGACAGCCGCGCCAACGCGGAATTCCTGACAGCGGTGCTCAAGCGGCTGCGTCCGAATGCCGATCCGGTGGCGCTTGAGACGACAGCGCTGCTGATCTGGCAGATGGGTGAGGCCGCTATGCGGCTGGCGATCTCCGTTGACCGCAAGGAAGGCGACCGGCTGGTCGCGGCCTACAAGCGCATGGCGTTGCGAGAGCTGGTGGATGGGTAGAGACGAGCCGCCCTTGGCGTTTTTCCTGCCGCGTTGTCGATTGGCGGAATCGGCAATGAGAGCGTCCCCTGTCCCCAGGGAGAGGATGCCGGCAGGCAGCACGGGCCTATGATATTTGACGGCAGCTTTGTCGCGAAAAGTGCGCGGTCACCGAATTCCCGAATTGAATTTCTCAGCCAATTGTCGAGGTCGGCCCCGCCCCTCATCCGCCCGCCGGCACCTTCTCCCCGTATAGTGACGGGGAGAAGGGAGCTCTGGTCAACAAAAAACCCGCCTCGAAGGCGGGTTCTTGATCTGCGACAAGGCAGGAATAGGCTTAAAGGCCGAAACCTTCGAAGCGCTTCTTGAACTTCGACAGGCGGCCGCCGCGGTCGAGCAGGGTCTGCTGGCCGCCGGTCCAGGCCGGGTGCGTGGTCGGGTCGATATCGAGGTTCATCGTATCGCCTTCCTTGCCCCAGGTCGAACGGGTCAGGTATTCGGTGCCGTCGGTCATGACGACCTTGATGGTGTGGTAGTCGGGATGGATATCGGTCTTCATGGTTCTGTTCCTGGCTTACCGGCGCTGCCGACGGGCCCAAGGCCTGCGTCGATGCGCCCCTTTTTAAAACTCGAAGCCGCAGCTATTGAGGAGCCGCGGCTTCTAAAACGGTCGGCGAGCCTATACATCAGCCGGAATTGAATCACAAGGCCGCGGCACGCGCATATTCGAAGCGCATAGCCGAAGGTGGCCAGAGGAAACGGTCATGGCGAACATCAGTGGCGAGGAAGACGGGCGCAGACGCTCGCTCGGCCCTCTGAGACGCCTTTATCCTTACATCTTCCGCTACCGCAAGATGGTCATCGGCGCGATCATATCGCTGGTCGTAGCGGCGGCAACGACGCTGGCCTTGCCAATGGCCGTGCGCCGTATGATCGACCATGGCTTTTCCGCCTCCGATTCCAAATTCATCGCTGAATATTTCGCCATGCTGGTGGTGATGGCCGCATTGCTGGCTGCGGCCTCGGCCAGCCGCTATTATTTCGTCATCACCCTCGGCGAGCGGGTGGTCGCCGACATCCGCCGCGACGTTTTCGCTCATGTTACGACGCTGTCGCCGGCCTTCTTCGACACGGCCCAGTCGGGCGAGATCGTGTCGCGTCTTGCCGCCGACACCACGCAGGTGAAGTCGGCGGTCGGCGCCACCGCCTCGGTGGCGCTGCGCAACGTCATCCTCGGTCTCGGCGCCGTGGCGATGATGGTGTTCACCAGCCCGAAACTGTCCGGCCTGGTCATCGCTGCCATCCCGCTCATCGTGCTGCCACTGGTCGCCTTCGGCCGTTCGGTCAGGCGCAAGTCGCGGCAGGCGCAGGACACGCTAGCCGACGCCACCGCCTATGCCAGCGAGCAGATCGGCGCTGTGCGCACCCTGCAGGCCTTCACCAACGAGAAGCTGGTCACCGGGCGCTTCTCCGGCGCCGTGGAGGCCGCGTTCGAGGCGGCGCGCGCCTCGGTTTTCGCGCGCTCCTTCCTCACCTTCTTCGCCATCTTCATGATCTTTTCCTCGGTGGTGGCGGTGCTGTGGTTCGGCTCGCGCGACGTGCTCTCCGGCGCGATGTCGCCGGGCACGCTCGGCCAGTTCCTGCTCTATTCGGTGTTCGCGGCCGGCGCGCTCGGCGCGCTGTCGGAAGTTTGGGGCGAGCTTGCACAGGCGGCCGGGGCAGCCGAGCGGCTGACCGAGATCCTGGCCGAGAGCCCGGCGATCCAGCCGCCCGCCGATCCGCGGCCGCTGCCGGCAAAGGCGAAAGGCGCGATCAGCTTCGACGACGTCTCCTTCTCCTATCCGGCGCGCCCGGACCGTGCCGCCGTGCATGGCCTCAGCTTCCAGGTGAAGCCCGGTGAGACGGTGGCCATCGTCGGCCCTTCCGGCGCGGGTAAAAGCACCGTCTTTTCGCTGATCCTGCGCTTCTACGACCCCGAGACCGGCCGCATCGTCATCGACGGCATCGATTTGCGCGAGGCCGATCCGGTGGCGATCAGGCAGCGCATCGCCATCGTGCCACAGGACGTCACCATCTTCGCCGCCAGCGCTCGCGACAATATCGGCTTCGGCCGGCCTGGCGCCAGTGATGTTGAGATCGAGGCGGCGGCGAAGGCAGCACTCGCCGACGAATTCATCCTCAAGCTGGACAAGGGCTATGAGAGCCAGGTCGGCGAGCGCGGGGTGACGCTGTCCGGCGGCCAGCGCCAGCGCGTGGCGATAGCCCGCGCCATCCTGCGCGACGCACCGATCCTGTTGCTCGACGAGGCGACCTCGGCGCTCGACGCCGAAAGCGAGACGCTGGTGCAGACGGCGCTTGAGCGCCTCATGCAGGGCCGCACCACGATCGTCATCGCCCACCGGCTGGCGACGGTGCTGAAGGCCGACCGGATTCTTGTCATGGAAGGCGGCCGCATTGTCGAGGAAGGCACGCATCAGAGCCTGGTCGCCAAGGGCGGCATCTATGCGCGGCTGGCCAAGCTGCAGTTCGAGACCGGCGCCAGCGCCTTCAAAGGCGCGGCTGAATAATCGCCTCGGTTTTCATTCAGTTCAGTGCGGCAAGCCGCCGTTCGGGCCGGCGCGGTCCACCATGGTCGGCGTCGGCAGGTCGGTGCCGAGGTCGGCGGCCTTGATCGGAAAGTTCTTGGCGAGATCGTTGGCAGCCAGTGCTTTCAGGCGGGCTCAGTTGCCATAGCGCTTGCGCAGATGCTCCGTGAAATACGTTGCATTGAGCTTCTCGCCGGTGGCGCGTTCGAGCAGGTCTGGGGTCGACCAGCGCGACCCCTGCGACCAGATCCTTTCACGCCGCCAGGCGTTGATGGCGCTGAAGTCGCCCCTGGCGAGGTCGTCGTCGGCGGACGGATGCTCACGGGTCAGCGCCGCCCATTGCTGTGCCGCCATCATGGCACCTAGCGTATAGGACGGGAAATAGCCGAAGGCGGCGCCCGGCCAGTGCACATCCTGCATCGGTCCGTCGGCTGGATTGTCCAGGGTCGACAGGCCGAGATAGTTGCGCATCCTGCCGTCCCAGGCCTCGGGCAGGTCGGCAACCTCCAGCCGTCCCGAGACGAGTTCCTGCTCCAGTTCGTAGCGCAGGATGACATGCAGCGGGTAGGTGACCTCGTCGGCATCGACGCGGATCAGGCCGCGCTCGACCCGGTGCACATGCGGCAGGATGTCGTCGATCGACCAGGTCTCGCCGAGATGCTTCTCGACCACCGGCAGGGCCCAGCGCCAGAAGGCCGGATTGCGGCCGACCTGCTTTTCGACGAACAGGCTCTGGCTTTCGTGCACGGCCATGCCGCGCGCCTTGCCAAGCGGCCAGTGCGCCCAGGCCTTGGGTAGGTTCTGCTCGTAAAGCGCATGGCCGGTCTCGTGCAGCACGCCCATCAGCGCCGACAGGAAATCGGTGGTCTTGTAGCGGGTGGTGATGCGCACGTCGCTCGGCACGCCGCCGCAGAAGGGGTGATGCGACACCGACAGCGAGCCATGGGTGAGGTCGAAACCGACCGCCGCCATCATGGCAAGGCCGAGCTCGCGCTGACGCTCGATCGCATAGTTGCCGGAAAGCGGCTTCAGCGGATGCTTCGCCAGCCGCTCCTCCTGCAACGCCAGCGCCTCCGGCACGAAGCCCTTGAGGAAGGCCTTCAGCTCCGCGAAGACCGGCGTGATGTCGACGGCGCGGTTGCCGGGGTCATATTGCTCCATCAGCGCGTCATAGGGATCGAGCCCAAGCGCATCGGCGCGCAAGGCCGCTTCCTCGCGCACCAGGGCGATCACGCCTTCCAGCGCCGGCTGGAAACCCGCCCAGTCGTTTTTGGCGCGCAGGTCGCGCCAGAGCTGCTCGGAGCGCATGCGCGCCGTCGTCTGCCGCTCGACGAACTCGACCGGCAGGCAGGTCATGTTGGTGTATTGCCGGCGCAGTTCCCTGACCGCCGCCTGCTGCTCCTCGTTCAGCGCCTCCTCTTCCGCCGCAGCGATCCAGTCGCCGATCTCCGGCGCCGTCGCCCGGGCATGCAGCATCCCGGCGAGCGCCGACATCGCCTCGGCGCGCTTCTCGCCGCCGCCGACCGCCATATGTGTCGCCTCGTCGGCGCCGAGGATGGCGAGCGCATGTTCCAGCGCTTCGAGCTTGTGGCCGAGGTCGTCGAGTTTCTGAAAGGACATGGCGGTTCCAGTCTGGTCTGCTATCGAATTGGACGGCGCGAAAAGATACCAACGCGCCAGCCTTGGCAACCCCGACGAGGTGCCCGAGCCGCCTTGCGCGGGCAAGCTGCGGCGTGATCAATGTTGGCAACGAAGCGGAGGGGAAAATGATAGGCAACATCCTGGTCGCGCTGGTGGCGCTGATCCACTGCTACATCGTCTATCTGGAGATGGTGCTGTGGGATACGCCGCAGGGCCACAAGGCGTTCAAGCTGACGCCGGATTTCGCCAAGGCGTCCAAGGTGCTGGCCGCTAATCAGGGGCTCTACAACGGGTTTCTCGCCGCCGGGCTGATCTGGGGGCTCTATCTCGGCGCGGCCGGCTTCCAGGTCAAGATGTTCTTCCTGATCTGCGTCGCCATCGCCGGTCTCTATGGAGCGGCGACCGTCGGCAGGAAGATCCTGTTCATCCAGACCGTGCCGGCCGCGCTCGGCATCATCGCGCTCTGGCTGGGCTGGTAAAAAGGACGCCCTTGGGACGGAGTTCCCTCGGGCGCCAGGTGTCCCTTCCTCGGGTCGAGCGATCAGCCGTTGGGATAGTGCCCGCCGTCCGCGCCGTCGCCCATCAGGAAGCCGGCCCCGGTGTCGATGCGAAGCGCCTGGTCAACATCGTCGAGACGGCGCAGCAAATCATGATACTGCGCTGCCGGTATCCTGCCATGATCCGCGGCGGCCGTTTTCGCGGCGGCCTGGCTGATCTGGGCGGCGCGCATGCGCAACGTCTGTGCCTCGGCCGGCGTAATCGCATTCTGCTGCCGCGCATCGGTGATGCCCTGGTCGAGGCCCTGCACCTGCTCGATCAGGCCTGTCACGCGCGGACCGGTGAAATCGGTGGGATCGGGCGCGTCGAGAGCGCCCTTGTGATGTCCGGCAGCGTAAGCGCCGGCGAGCGGGGCCGTGACGAGAATTGCGGCAAGCGTGGCAGTCCTGAGAGAGAATGAAACGCGCATGGCGGCGCATCCTTTTGCTGGGGAAGGGAGCGGCCGCGCTGCTCCGCTTTCCGACCTTGTGGGCCGTCGGTTCCGTCGTGCCGCGATGGGAGGCATCGCCGGCGGTTCTCGGCCCTGCGCGGCAAGCTAGGAGCGCCCAGCCGCGAAGTGTAATTAAGAAAAGATAATGTTTTCAGGACTTGCCGGTCACGCATCTGCGCCCTAGCGTTGAGTCTGTGAACAAATTCTCGTGATACGTGATCACCGTTCAGTGAGCTTCAGCTCGATGCGGCGGTTCTTGCTGCGCGCCTCGTCGGTGTCGGCTGGATCGAGTGGCTGGAATTCACCGAAGCCGGCCGCGACCAACCGATTGGCCGGCACGCCGTTCTCGATCAGGAACTTCACCACCGAGGTCGAGCGCGCCGTCGACAGCTCCCAATTGTCGCGATAGCGGCCGGCACCCGAGAGTGGCTTGTTGTCGGTATGGCCGTCGACGCGCAGCACCCAGTTGATCTCCGGCGGGATTTCCTTCTGCAATTCGATGATGGCGTCGGCGAGCTTCTTCATTTCAACCTTACCGGCATCGTTGATCTCTTCGGAGCCGGTCGGGAACAGCACCTCCGACTGGAAGACGAAGCGATCGCCGACGATGCGGATATTCTCGCGATCGGCGAGGATCTCACGCAGGCGGCCGAAGAAGTCGGAGCGGTAGCGGTTCAGCTCCTGCACGCGCTGCGCCAGCGCGACATTGAGGCGGCGGCCGAGGTCGGCGATCTTGGTGTTGGAGTCGCGGTCGCGCGCTTCCGAAACGTTGAGCGCGTCCTCGAGCGCACCGATCTGCTTGCGCAGGGCGGCGATCTGCTGGTTCAGGATCTCGACCTGGCTGAGCGCCTGCTGGCTGATCTGGCGCTGGCTGTCGAGCTCGCCGGAGAGGGCGGCGGCGCGCTGGTTGGCGGCGTCGCCGGCGCCGGCGCCTTGCGCCAGCAGTTGTTCGAGCCGGCTCTTTTCCGCCTCCGACGCCGATAGCGAGGCCTGCAGATTGGCGAGAGAATCCTCCCTGTCCTGCGTCGTAGAGCGCTCCAGCGCCAGAAGCTGGGTCAGTTCGTTGATCTGCGAATTGAGCCGGTTGAGCACCGTGTCCTTGCCGGAGATCTCGCGGCCGAGCAGGAACTGCGCCAGCACGAAGACGGTGAGCAGGAACATGATCGCCAGAAGCAGTGTCGATAGCGCGTCGACGAAGCCCGGCCAATAGTCGATGCGGCGATCGGCGCGCCGCCTTGCCAGCGCCACGTCAGTGCACTCCCGGCTTCTTCAGCGCGTCGGCGATCTTTTCCAGCGTGTTGCGCATCGCCTTCTGCTCGTCGGACTGCGCTTCGACCCAGTCGCGCATGATCTGCTGTTCCGAACGCATGTTCTTGACCAGGCCCGAAATACCGTCGGCGAGGTTGGCCATCGCGGTGGCGACGCGCGGATTGGAGCCGCCGCCATTCTCCTGCAGGCTGCGCAGCCTTTCCGACAGCAGGCGGATCTCGTCGGAGGGCTCGGTCCTGGCCGAGTCGGAGACGACGATATCGTGCGACAGATCGGTGACCGAGGACAGCCAGTTTTCCAGCTCGGTGTAGAAGCGGGTCTGGGCACGGCCGGCCTGCAGGTCGAGGAAGCCGAGCACAAGCGAGCCGGAGAGGCCGAATAGCGAGGACGAAAACGCCGTGCCCATGCCTGCGAGCGGCGCGGCAAGCCCTTGCTTCAGCGAATCGAGCACGGCGGCGGCGTCGCCGGTGCCGGGATCGAGCGATTCGATGGTCTCTCGGATCGAGCCGATGGTGTTGAGCAGACCCCAGAAGGTGCCGAGCAGGCCAAGGAACACAAGCAGCCCGACGAGGTAGCGCGAGGTGTCGCGGCTTTCGTCGAGGCGAGTGGCGATGGAATCGAGCATCGTGCGCATCGAGCTGGTCGAGAAGGCCACCGTCGACGAGCGGCCGATCATCGCCTTCATTGGCGCGAGCAGCACAGGCTCCGTGGTCTCCGAACCGGCGCGGAAGGAGTTGACCCAGCGCACCTCGCGAAACAGGCGCCCGACCTGGACGAAGGCCAAGAGGATGCCGACCACCAGCACGCCGATGATCAGGCCGTTGAGGCCGGGATTGGTGACGAAGGCGGTCGAGATCTGGCGGGTGAGGATAGCGGCGATGAATGCAACGATGATCAGGAAGATCACCATGGTGAGCAGGAAGACCTGCGGGCTCGACAATTTGTGCGGATCGTAGATCAGAACGTCGGAGCGCCTGCCCATGCCGAAGGATCTGAGAAAAGCCATCCGAACCCCGTTTCCGATGCCGCGCCGCCGATCAAGTTGACGGCAACTCTAAACGGAATTGTGACCAAATTGAATGGTGGTTGGCAATAATGCCGAGCCAGGGCTCAGAGCCTGTTCCATCCCTGATGGAAATCGGGATGGGACTCTACCTTCTTGTTGGAGCTGTTCTTTTCCGAAAACCGGTTCCCCACTTTCGGGATCACGCTCTAGATCCGGTTTATCACCAGACAGTCGACCATTGCGGCCAGATGCAAGCCGGCGCCGGTGACGACAAAGCCATGCCAGACGGCATTGTGGAAGCGCAGCCCCTTCCAGGCGAAGAAGATGACGCCAAGCGAATAGACGATGCCGCCGGCAACGATCAGCGCGATCGATGTCGTCGGCAAGGTCCGCACCATCGGGCCGACCAGGACAATGCCGCTCCAGCCGATGGCGAGGTAGAAGACGATCGCAAGCCGGTCGAAGCGGCCGGGGAAAAGCACCTTGATGGCGATGCCGATGGCCGCTGCCGTCCAGACCAGCACGATCATCGAGACGGCGAGCGGCGAGCCGTCGAGCTGGGCGAGAAAGGGCGTGTAGGTCGCGGCGATCAACAGATAGATCGCGGCATGGTCGAAGCGGCGCAGAATCCACTTCGCCGGCGACGACACCGGCCAAAGATTATAAGCCAGCGACACCGACAGGACGGTGAGCAGCGAGACGACATAGAAGGCTGCAGCGACATATTCGCCGGGGCCGGCATGAAAGGCGGCCAGCGCCAGGAAGGCCGAACCTGCCGCGATCGCCAGCACGATGCCCACCGCATGTACGATGCCGTCGGCGATCACTTCGGCACGCGAGTAATGCCAGCGTCCCACGAACGGGATCTCGATCTGGGATTGTGACCTGGTGTCGCTCATGAACCGTCCTGCATCGCCCTCATCTGGGCGTCTGCCGGACAGTATTTCAAGCTTTGGTTGCCGTTTTGCGACTGCGGCGCTTCAGCGCGGCGCCCGTCAACGTGACTTGCCTGTCAACGAGATGGCAGCGGCTTCTTCACCGTCTTCAGGAGCGCGCGCTGGATGATCTCGTTGCCGGCAACGACCGAGCCGTGCTCCAGCATCTCCTGCCCACCCTCGAAATCGGAAGCGAAGCCGCCGGCTTCGCGGATCAGCAGCAGGCCGGCAGCGATGTCCCAGGCCGACAGACCGACCTCCCAGAACCCGTCCATGCGGCCGGCGGCGACATAGGCGAGATCGAGCGAGGCGGAACCGAGACGGCGCACGCCCGAGACCTCGGCCATCACATTGCGCAGTTCGATGAGGAAATTGCCGTGCTGGCCACGGCCGAGATGCGGCACGCCGCAGCCGATCACAGCGTCGGTGAGCTTGGTGCGGCCGGCGACGCGCAGCCGGCGGTCGTTCATGAAGGCGCCGCCGCCGCGCTCGGCAGTGTAGAGTTCGTCCATCGCCGGATTGTAGATGACGCCGGCGACGATCTGGCCCTGGCGCTCCAGCGCGATCGAGATGGCGAAGAGCGGAATGCCGTGCAGGAAGTTGGTGGTGCCGTCGAGCGGGTCGACGATCCAGCGGTGCTGGCCATCCTCGCCCTCGATGGCGCCGCGCTCTTCCATCAGGAAGGCGTAGCCGGGTCTTGCCTTCGACAGTTCGGTGAACAGGATGTCCTCGGCCTTGCGGTCGGCCTGGCTGACATAGTCGCCTGGCCCCTTCATCGACACCTGCAGGTTCTGCACTTCGCCGAAGTCGCGCGCCAGCGAACGGCCGGCCTTCATCGCGGCCTGGACCATGACATTGAGGATCGCTGAACGCGCCATCTTGTTTTCCCGCTGTCCCGCGCTCTAGTCGGCGCGGCGGACGTAAGTGATTTCGTTGGTGTCGACGATGATGCGCTCGCCGGCGGCAATGAAGGGC